>JAEEYY010000058.1 GCA_016288355.1 Synergistes sp. | reverse complement strand
CGGCGATCGCGGCGCTGCCGCCTGAGTCCGGCAGGATCCTCAAGACGGCTCTGCAGAGCGGCAGAGCGTGCGTATCATCTTCTCTTTACTGGCGTCTGCTCAGAGCTGTGCTGTTACGCGCAAGCCCCGAGGATCTTGCGCGCTGTGCCGAGATATCGGAAGGCATTGAAAACCTTATGATATCCGCGGCAAAAGAAGCCTCTTCCTTTGAAGAGTGGATCGATGCCTGCGTATCGAAGCGCTATCCGGCAGGGCGAGTCCGTCGTGCCGCTGTGCATGCGCTGCTTTCCGCAGGGCACTGGAGCAACCGCGCAGCCCAGCGGATCGGGCCGCCTTATATCCGCCCCCTTGCGATGAACGCGGTCGGCAGAAGGCTGCTTGCTGAAATGAAAAAAACTGCCGTGCTTCCCATAGTTACAACCTACGGGCAGGCAGCCTCACTGTCGCGTTACGCGGCTGAAGCAGCAAGGATGGAGCTGCTTGCCTGCGAGCTGTGGGAAGAGACCGTGCCGAACGGCCGCTTCGGTACAGAACACAAAAGAAAGATAATAATAGAAGAGTAACAGAAGACTCTGCCTGTACGGGCTGCGCTCAGCGGAACCCGGCAGAAAAAAGTAACGCTACATATTCCTGGGCGGTATCCTTTCCCTGAGCCTTCTGTATACGCCGGGCGGGACCATTTCGCGCACAGCCCCTCCGAACTGGAAAGCCGCCTTGATCCCGCGGCTTGATAGATATGAATACCTTGCGTCTGTGGCTATGAAGAAAGTCTCTATCTCCGGCGCCAGCTGCCGGTTCATCTGTGCCAGCTGAAATTCATATTCAAAATCCGACAGCGCCCGCAGTCCGCGGATTATTATCCGGCTCTGCTGCTGCCGCATGAAATCGACCAAAAGACCGTTGAAATATTTCACCTTTACGTTTGGCAGGTGTACAAGCGCTTCCCTGGCCATGACCTGACGTTCCTCCTCGCTGAAAGTGGATCGTTTTTCAGGGTTTACAAGAACAGCCACGATCAGCTCATCAAACAGCGCCGCAGCCCTTTCCGATATATATATATGGCCGTTTGTTATAGGATCAAATGAGCCCGGATATACCGCTCTGATCATTTTCCTTCCTCCTGTAGAATGTGAGCACGGTCCCGCCGTATACCCTGTCTTCCCGCAGCCATTCAGCCGGCGTTATATCGGCCGCCTCTTCCTCGGCTGCATGCTCAAATATTATAACGCCGCCCGGCGCAAGGATACTTTCGTTGCTCTCCATGAGAGCGGGTAACTCTTTGCCCCAGCCAAGCCTGTAGGGCGGATCTGCAAATATTATATCGAAGCTTTCGCCTCTTTTTGCAAAACGCGCCGCCGCGCGCCGCACGTCCATATGCAGGCACGCAACTCCTTCGGGAGCTTTTGCTGCGATAACCGCATGTCTTGCCCGGTCCGACTCCACCGAGACCACAGGCGCAGCGCCGCGTTCGCATGCGGTGAATGCTATCTGTCCGCTTCCTGAAAAGAGATCCAGAAAACTCATACCGGTAATATTCCCAAGTATGCTGAAAAGAGCCGATCTTACCTTCCCGGCCGTGGGACGCATCTCCTTCACTTAAGTTCACCGCCTCACATATATCACATAAAGAGTATAATAGCGAAAAGATTTCATGTACAGGTGCGGGGGCATGGAGATGACAGATAAGAACAGAGAAGAAATGAAAGAAAAGCAAAGAAAAAGAAGACTGTATGGAGCGATATTCCTGCACGGCTTCAACGACATGCACTCAACGTCGCTGCCGGCGACGATCCCTCTGCTGGCAGAATCCATATCACTTACTCTGAGCCAGGCCGGTATTCTCAGCGCGCTTTTCGGCATGGCCAGTTTTCTGCTGCAGCCGATATTCGGCTATTTCTCAGATAAGCAGAAGCGTCCGTGGTTTGCAGTATTCGGGCCGCTCGTATCAGTTACCGGAGCATCCCTTCTTCCCCTTTCCCCGAATTTCGGGGGCGCCCTTATATGCATCGGGATCATGGGCATAGGCACGTCTCTTTTCCATCCGCAGGGCAACGGCCAATGCGGTGCCTCGGCCGAAAGGGACAGACTCGCATTCTTCCTCTCCCTCTTCCACGCATCCGGCACCGGGTTGGCTGCCGTTGGCCCTCTCTACGTTGTATTTATGGTCTCTGTATTCGGCAGGAAAGGGTTCCCTCTTGTTGCCATACCCGCTGCGCTGCTGCTTTGTATTTATCTTTTTCATTCTTTCGGAGAGAACACAGACGGCGGGGCTGATGCCGGAAAGTTCCCGGCAAATACGAGAGAAAAAGGATCTTTTGTACATGATCTGCGCAGTACGCTTTCGCGTGTAGGCTGGATAGTTGCCGTGACCTGCATCCGTGATACGGTATTTCAATCGATAAGAGTTTTCCTTCCGACCCTTTATGTCCAGAACGGGGCTTCGGTAGCGGCCGGCAGCGCCGTTGTTCTGGCGGTTACCCTGACTGCTGCCGCCGGCGGGGTTGCAGGGGGCAGGCTTGCCGACAGCATAGGCGGCAAAAAAGTGCTTTTCGGCTCATTTACCATAGCACCTTTTTTCCTGATATTCGGCTTATGGGGCTACGGAGCCGGTTCCATAGCATCACTTATGGCGGGGTATGCTTTCCTGCAGGCGAGCGTGTCTGTTGTCATTGCCATGGCTCAGAAGCGCTGCTCAGATGCACGCAGCTTCGCAAGTTCGCTTGTAAGCGGCGCTACATGGGGGATAGCCAACCTCTGCGTTACGCCGGTAGGTATTTTGGCGGACTGCATCGGGCTTCAGCCTACGCTTAAAATGGTCGCTTTCCTGCCGTGGTGCGTGACCGCATGGTTTGTGCTTAAGATGTTCACAGCAGGCGGGATAAGGGAAGAAGCATAAGGGAAGGCAAAAGCCGTAATTTGAAATATGAGTCTGTAGACCTATATCAATATAAAAATATTTTTGTATAATTCAATAACACATGTGGGCAGTATGTCCACGGCTGTAATATGTATCTTGACAATTTAGACCCCAAAACAGCTTGGAAATCCGCTGAGACCCTTGACGGCAGGAAAGAGAGGTGCAGACGACCCCCGGCCAATAGAGGAGAGCGGACTTTTAAGGCGGACGCGAAGCAGAAGGTGTGCAGACAGACGTTGCAAGGAAACGATGGATACTTGAACGTAAAACTGCAGCCCCCTATGCGGAACATCCGCGCAATACAAAATCCAAAAACACAACCAAGGGGGTTGTACAAGTAATGAAGAAATTTATGGCAGTAATGGCAATGGTTGCTATAGTCGCTTTCGCGGCTCCGGCACTCGCAGCAACGAACCCGTTCATGGATGTCCCGCAGGGACACTGGGCATATGACGCGGTAGGACTTCTTGCGTCACGCGGAATCGTATCCGGCTATCCGGATGGCTCCTTCAAAGGCCCGCAGCCCGCTACCCGTTATGAAGTAGCGTCAATAGTAGCGCGCGCTCTCGTAGCGATCGACGCTGACAAAGCCAGCAAGCAGGACCTCGAGCTCCTCAAGAAGCTGGTTATGGAGTTCAAAGACGAACTCGATGCTCTCGGCGTTAAAGTCGACAAACTCGACAAGAGAGTTGCAGTCCTCGAAGACGGCATCGGCGGATGGAAGATCCGCGGTAACTTCCGCTTCGACGCGAAGTTCTCTTCGGATACCGACAACGGCAACTACAACTACAACGAGAACGGCCTGAAGAACGACTTTGAAAAAGAGCGTTTCCGTCTGTTCCTCACAAAGACGATAGACGAGAACACCTACTTCTACGCCCAGTATCGTACCGGCGCTTCCGCGTCAGGTGCTCCTGCAGGACGTGACGGCCGCGGCGACCTCCAGAATATGCGCTGGTCGCACCTCTTCGTAAACACGAAGCTCCCGTACGACATCAACTTCCGCGTTGGACGTTTCGCAGTAGACTTTGAAGGCGACTACGGTCTCTATGATGACTGGGATGCCATCTTCGGCGACTACCGCATCGACGGCTTCCAGCTCAGCAAGAACTGGGGCAACTTCAAGGCCACAGCGGTTATCGGCCGCAACGGCGCATTTGATGTAGCAGACGGCACAATCGCGAACGTCCGCGGCAACGCTATGAACTATGCCCTCGACCTGAGCTACAAAGCAGAGAGATGGTTCCTCGGCGGTACCGGCTACTGGTGGAAATATGACGGCATAGTCGATGGTCTCGATGCCGACATCAACACCTACGCAGTCTATGCAGGCTTCAACTTCACGCCGGCTATCGGCCTGAAGGGTATCTACTACTGGCAGGATGCTGATGGCTTCTATGGCGACACAGACGGCAAAGCATGGAAAGCCATCCTCGACGTCAAACAGGATGCTCTTAAGTTCACCAGCCTGTGGGTTGAATACTCACAGCAGGACAACGACTTCCTCGGCGCTCTTAACGATCGTTACAGCCTCGGCGACAATGCTGACTTCGCAGGCAGAAATATCGCTGTTGCAGATCCGGCCGGCAGAACGAAGTGGTGGTTCGTCAAGGCAGCTCAGAAGTGGAACGCGAAGTGGAGCTCATTCATCCGCTACGCCCATGCTGACTTTGACACAGCAGGACTTGATGACGCGACAGAGTGGGGCGTCGGCATTGGTTATCAGTACACGCCGGCTATCTACTTCGAACTCGCTTATGACCAGGTTGACCATGGCGACAGCGCCCTTCTCAACCTCGGCGGCGAGCGCGGCAAAGACCACGTTGTACGTTTCCGCACGAACGTCAATTTCTAATCGGTACGTTAACGGCATAAACAGAGACCCGCAAGGGTCTCTGTTTTTTTGTCCTTATTTCATGCAGAGTCCTTTTTCTTTTATTTTTTCTTTTGCTTATAGACCTGTGTATTAAATCATGCAATAATAATCGATACTGGAATTACCGCGCCTTTGGCCGCGTTGTAAAATATATACAAAGATACCACTGACGGGAGGCATTGAATTGAAGAAAACTGCAGTACTGGTAATGTTGTTATCCGCGGCGGCTTTGATCGGCGGCTCTCTTGCAGAGCGGGCATTGGCGGACGCTTTTGACCAGGTGCTTCTGCGCTGGACAAAATGGGAGAAGATCGTAGACGAAGATGGAAGCAACCTTGAGATCCGAGCTACATACTATTCCGCTGAATACATCGAGGCGATGATTCAGAAGGAAGCCAAAGATAATCTGTGGACGCAGAACGAGATAGATGATTACAAATATAAATTCCTTTCAAACCTTAAGCTGGAAGAGCTGATACCTATCAATATAAAGTTTATCAATAACGGACCGACTATGTATCTCGGCCCCTTCGACATAATGGTAAAGATGCGCATCGGCAATAAGACATACAAACCGTCTGACTATGACCGCCGTTTCAACTTCAAGTTCCAGGGTGAGAAAGAAGGCCTCGTGTTTTTCCCGCGCTTTGACGAGAAAACAGGCAAAGATCTGCTAAAAGGCGTAAACTCAGTCTCACTTGAGTTTTCCCCGGCTATCAGCCCGCTGCTTGAAGCCAGGGTTATTCGTTTCGTATGGACCGTGGCTGATGACAACCCGCAGAAACTGTACGAAGGTAAAGCGGCCGGCAAACTTGAGACTGACCGTCTGATCAAGCGCCTTGAGAAGCTGCGCAAGGACAAAACAGAGGAAGAAAGTAAGCTGAGCGCCATCAACGGAGAAATAGATACGATACAGAAACGTCTTGACGAGCTGGCAAAACAGTAAACGGTGTTTTCAAACAGAGGCGGGACCGGCTTAGGCCCTGCCTCTGTTTTTTATTGTTGTCAGTCAATATGAGCGGCATCATATATACCCGGCTTTGGCGGTTTATTTGTCATTGCACGAATTAGCGTTTTTTTCTATTATAATAATTTCTATACTATATCTTCTTCAGAGTATAGGTTTGGTGAATGAATGTGACATTTTCAAAAAAATATCTATTTGCCGCAGCCGCGCTGTTTTTGCTCATCTTCATGACCGGCGTTTCGGAAGCAGCCTCTCTTGCTGATATCCGTGATGAGATAGCTTCCTACCAGCTTGAGCCTTTGAAGCGCGCACGACACCTGGCAAATGATCTGCACAAGCTGCGCGGTTTGGAAGAAGGGCTGGCAAGGCAGTACGACGTCCCCGTATCTCAGATAATCGGCTATGAGTACGAGCTCGCCGGACTTATAAACGCATATTACAGCATATACTTTATGCAGAAATATCTGGAAACGAACGATTCATTCACGCTTGACGACGCGCGCCTGAACCAGATAGCGTCGGTGAAACCGCCTTACTCTCTGAGTTTTTATCTTGACGTAATGGAAGATATGGATAACTGCAGCTCTATGCTGAATCTGTTTCAGGAAAATATAGATTACTCCAAGGATGCCCTGCTGAAACTTGACGAGAACAAAAAGAAAGTGGAAAGGGAATATCGTCTCTTCAGGGATAAAAGTACTCTCTCCACAGAGCGCAGGCTTAAATTTAATTTTTTACTGCTGATAACAAAGGCTAAGCTGGAACGCTGCTATGCCGATGCTACTTACCACGAAAACAACATCAAGACCTCTCAGGTAGAGGTTGCCGGGCTTAATGAAAAAATAGTCAAACTCACTCCTCTTATAAAAGCGATACGCGAGAATCTTGTATTTGAAAGTGAAGATTATGAGGCTCTGGACGCGAAAGCATATGCAAAGATAAAATTTCTCAGAGATACTATCACCGGGCTCAATGATAAATATGACGAGCTTGACCGTGTGCGCAGAACTAATATGGAACGTGATTCTTTTGCAAAATACTGGTCAACTACGGAAGAAAAACTCGTGGCGAGCGAAATACTGCTGGCGCTTGACATTATGGAGCTGTGGAACGCGGCCAGCTTCGCCTGGCACCTGATGGAAGATGCGTTTGTCAAAGAACTTTCCGTAAAATCCCTGGTGGAGCTGAAGGAACAAACAGAATCTTTTGCAATCAAATGCAGAGATGCCAGAGTGACAGCCCAGGAAGAAATGCGTATGCTGCAGCGCGTCAATGAAGAAGTGCTTAAGCGCTTCGGCGAAGACAGTTTTCTGACTGAGACAGAAGATGTGTCAAGGCGCAACGATTTCCGCGTCAATATAGACAGGCGTATAGACCGTTATCTGTCTTACATGACGATGCTGCGCGAAATGTCTGAGCTCTTCAGCATTCTTTCCTCAGAACTGAAGGGCGGGGATGGGGATACCGGGCCAACGGTCAGTATCGGAAACATTGCACATTATAATATCGAAAATATTCTTGATACCGAGATTTGGAGTGTCGGCGACTATCCGATAACGGCAGGCAAGCTGATCGCTGCCGCTGTAATACTTCTTGTCGGAACTGTATTGACTCTGATTTTTGTCCGCTTTGTGAAACGGCACATTTCCAAAAAGGAAAAGGTGAGCAGCAACGGTTCGATGCTGCTGCAGAACATGATATTCTGTCTGGGAGTTATTTCTTCATTTCTGGTGGCGCTTAAGGTGCTGCATATACCGCTCACGGCTTTTGCCTTTATGGGAGGTGCTGCCGCGATCGCTGTAGGACTTGGCACGCAGAAAATAATGGGAGATACCCTTGCCGGCATACTGCTGCTTTTCCAGAAGAAACTCCGCATAGGGGACGAGGTCATTATAGGCGATAAGCGTGGTATCGTATCTGAAATGTCGCTTCAGAATACGGCGCTGCTGTGCGAGCAGTCGCGCATGATGATAATACCGAACAGCAAAGTGCTTGAAAATTCCGTGATCAACCTCACTCTGAATAATTCGCTGATACGTACGGAAGTCAGCGTCTCCATAGCATACAGCAGCGACGTCCAGGCCGCCCTCTCTCTGATTCGCTCGGCCCTCATTGATAACCCTGATGTGCTTAAAACGCCGCCTTTCAGGATAAACCTGTCGGAGTTCGAAGACAGTGCCGTAAAGTTCACAGTGTATTTCTTTGTTGATCTGGGCAAGGTAATTTTTGAAGCAAACGTGCAGAGCTCCGTGCGTATGGATATACTTAAATCATTCCGTGAGCACGGCATAGAGATACCCTTCCCGCAGACCGAGGTAACGCTGAAGAACGATCAGTGATACCGGCCGGCAAAATCCCTTCTTTGCCTGCGTTTAATCTCCGGCTGGTTTTTCTTTGCAGGGCGAGACGACCTCACAGACATAGCGGCAGAAGCGTCTGCCCGCAGGGGAAAGCTCGTCAAAAGACTTTGCGCATATGCCCAGTTTCCTGCTGACCTCGGGGAAAATAGGAAGAGCCGCGATATCTTCCCGGTAACTTTGCAGGATCAACTCCGGCAGTATGCTTATTCCCATATCGTTTTCCACCATTGAGACGACTGCCTGTTCGTTGTTGGAAGTGAATTTGATATCCGGCTTGAGCGAATAATCTGCAAGTATCTTGTAAATGTCGTCGTCGTAACCACGCTTTATGAGTATGAATTCAGAACCGTTGAAAGCTTCTATCGGAAACCTGGCCGTTTTTGCAAGAGGGTGACTGTGCGGCAGGACCGCAAAAAAAAGGTCTGTCTTAAGCAGCCGGAAATCAAAGCCGAAATCCGGCTGGATGCTCATGATCGCCAGGTCTATCTCGCCTGCAGAAAGTTTATCGCGCAGCTCTTCGCTTCCTCCCTCTACGAGATCTACGGATACATGAGGGTAATCGGCCTGAAAGCTCTTCAGTATACGCGGCATCCAATGGATGGCGACGCTGTTGAATATGCCTGCGCGCAGCCTGCCGCACGCAAGTCCGTTTATATCGGCCGCGGTCTGTGCGAGATTTTCGTTCCAGCGGACTATTTCGCGAAGTGCAGGGAGTATCATTTCCCCTTCCGGCGTCAGGGAAACGCCGTTTCTGTTTCTGTTGAGCAGGCGGAAACCGAGTTCTTCTTCAACCCCGCTGATCATATGGCTGACACCTGACTGCGTGTAGCCGTAAAATTCACCTGCTTTTGTAAGATTTCCGTATTCAATGGTTTTTAGTATCACTTCATATTTTCTTATATCCAAAAATATCACTCCGTGTGAGTCATGCATTTATACATTACAACGCCATATTGTGATAGAAAAAGAGCAGATGCTTGCGGTATAAAAGCTGTGAATATTCGCGATTTGAAAAAAATTCATGCCGATGCTGTTTCTCAGGTGCAGCATATACCATGTCAACAGACCTTCCGCATTTTAATGCGAAAAACAGCGCTATATATCGCATCCCCCAACCTGCTGTCTTTAATATTACCATAATACATGAAAAAAATTCATGTTTAACATTTAAACTTGTCGTTTTACTTATTTTAAGCTGATTGATAACATTACAGCATAAGGAAACAATAAGCATAAAGGGGCGAATACAATGTATACAATTAACGGAAAAATGATATTGATAGCGCTTATAATAATTGTTTCAGTCGTTTCTTTCATTTTTGCAGCAGCTATGACAGCCGGGAGCGTATGGAGGTTAAGCAGGCAGGAAAAGAAGCGTGTGTTTATGAACAGAGGCGCGGGGCGGCTACACATAGTAAGAATATGAGATTTCCTGAAAAACCGGTTTTTTACTGAAAGGTTCGGCTGGATGCAGCGGTGTCTTTTATGTATGCAGCATAAAATTTCTCTCTCAAAACTCCCTTCTAAATTTGAGCGCAGCACATGAGCGGCGCTGCGCGATTATAGCCACCGGCTGAGCCGGTGGCTATAATTGTGCCGGAGAACAGTTTCCAGGCATAGTGAATCGCTTTGCAGGCTGCGGGCCGACAGCGCGGCACAAACGAAAGAGACGCTATATCTGACAGGCCAATTTTGGAAATGTCGATAGGCAAGAAAAAAACAAGACGCTCATTCCGAGACAGCTTTTGCGTAAGGGGCATCCGCCCGTTTTGACGGCCGTCTTGCCGCGTATTTTCATGCGGCTAAAAAGTTTCTCTTCTCAGATGAGAGCTGACATATATATTCATTTCCGTCCTGTCG
>JAEEYY010000057.1 GCA_016288355.1 Synergistes sp. | reverse complement strand
TCGAGGGCTACAAGAAAATGATCGGCAGGGCTGCCGAGGCCTACCCGAACTTCAAGGTCGTTGCAACGACTCTTCGTACAGTCCGTACAGCTACAGTCAACGACTGGAGCGCGATCTGCTGGGCAGACGGCGAGATCTACAAGGCAAAGCAGTATGACGGTCTGGAGATCATGGACCGCGTCGGCGGCGGCGATTCCTTCGCATCCGGCCTGGTCTACGGTCTGATGACCACGGGCGACGCATTGAAGGCCGTCAACTACGGCGCTGCCCACGGCGCGCTGGCGATGACCACCCCGGGCGACACCTCCATGGCAAGCGTCAACGAAGTCGAGGCGATCATGGGCGGTGCAGGCGCACGCGTCAAGCGCTGAGGTAGCGCGATGAAACAGTTTATGGACAAGGACTTCCTGCTCTCCACGGAGACGGCGAAGCACCTGTACCACGATTTCGCAGCGTCCCTGCCCATTATCGACTACCACTGCCACCTGAATCCGAAGGAGATCTGGGAGGACCGGCAGTTTGAGAACATCACGCAGGTCTGGCTGGGCGGCGACCACTACAAATGGCGTCTGATGCGTTCGGCGGGCGTAGAGGAACGGTATGTCACCGGCGATGCGAGCGACCGGGAGAAGTTCCAGAAATGGGCGGAAACCATCGGTCTTGCCATCGGCAACCCGCTCCACCACTGGAGTCACCTTGAGCTGCGCAACTACTTCGGCTACGAGGGCGTCCTGAACGGCGACACTGCCGAAGAGGTCTGGAGCCTCTGCAACGAAAAGCTCCGGAACCCTGCCATGAGCGCCCGCAACCTGATCATCAATTCAAACGTGAAGGCCCTCTGCACAACCGACGATCCGGCGGACAGTCTCGAATGGCACAAGAAGATCGCCGAGGATAAATCCTTCGACGTAAAGGTGCTGCCGAGCTATCGTCCGGACAAGGCTCTTGGGATTGAGAAACCGGATTATCTGGACTATCTGAAGAAGCTGGGCGAGATCGGAACCTTTGCGGAGCTGGTCGAAGTTCTGAAAGAGCGGCTGGCCTTCTTCGTATCCCTGGGTTGCCGGGTCTCCGACCACGGGATGGAGAGCATCCCCTTTGCCCCCGCCTCGGAGGCAGAGGTTGAGGCTGTCTTCCAGAAACGCCTGAACGGTGAAGTGCCCACACTGTGTGAGCAGAAGCAGTTCAAGACCGCGCTGATGCTCGCCCTCGGACGGGAATACCACCGGCTGGGTGTGATCATGCAGCTCCACTTCGGCGTCATCCGTGACAACTCCAAACGGGTCTTCCGGGCGCTCGGTCCCGACGCCGGTGTCGACTCCATCGGCGACGCTCCGTCGATCAAGGAACTCGCAGCCTTTCTCGGCGAACTGGACAGCACGGGCGAACTGCCCAAGACCATCCTCTATTCGCTCAGCCCCAACGACAACGCCGCGCTGGTGACCGTTGCAGGCGCTTTCCAGACCGGCGAGGCGGTGGGCAAGGTGCAGCACGGCAGTGCCTGGTGGTTTAACGACCACCTGCCGGGCATGGTCGATCAGCTCACCACGCTGGCTGCAGACGGATTCCTCGCGGGCTTTGTCGGCATGCTGACCGACTCGCGCAGTTTTCTCAGCTATGCGCGGCACGAATATTTCCGCCGCATCCTCTGCGAGCTGGTCGGATCCTGGGTAGAAAACGGCGAGTTCCCGAACGATGAAAAAGCTCTCCGAACCATCATCGAAGGGGTCTGCGTCAAGAACGCCGAGCGTTATCTCGGTCTGTAAGATTAGAAAAACGCTGAAGTCGTCCATGACTTCAGCGTTTTCTTTTTGCCTTTTTCACGTCTTCAGCACAGTTGATTTCTGAATCATCCGTCTGCGGGAACGACCAGTACCTGATTGGTTGACCGTGAGGGAAAAAACTGGTAGAATCATTCTGAAATAAAATTGAAAGCCGAGGAAGGAATTATGAAACCATCCCTGCAGAACATTCTGGACACCTGCGGCATCATGGTGATCGACGGCTCCATGTCCACCGCATTGGAGAACATGGGTCTTGATTTGAATCACCGGCTCTGGACGGCAAAAGCGCTTGCCGAGAATCCCGAACTGGTAAAGCAGGTGCATATCAATTATTTCCGCGCCGGAGCAGACTGCGGAATCACGTGCAGCTACCAGGCCTCCATGCCCGGCCTGATGAGCTGCGGCTATTCGGAGAAAGAGTCGGAGGCCCTGATCCGCCGTTCGGTTGAACTGTTTCTGGAAGCGCGTGACGAGTGGTGGGAGAAAGAGGGCCGCACTGCCGGCCGGGTCTGGCCGCTCTGTCTCGCCGGCATGGGCCCCTATGGCGCCTACCTCGCTGATGGTTCGGAATATACGGGCGCCTATCAGGTCAGCGATGATGAACTGTATGCCTTCCACGCCCGCAGAGCGGGGCTTCTTCTGGATGCCGGCGCAGATATTCTGCTGTTTGAAACACAGCCTTCTCTTCATGAGGCGCTGCTCGAAGCCCGGATCGCTGAAGAAATGGGCGTCGATTACTGGATCAGCTTCTCCTGCCGCGACGGGAAGCACAACGGAAAAGGTGAGCCGGTTGCCGAGTGCGCGGCGGCTTTGTCCCAGGATCACCCGCATCTGAAGATGATCGGCGTGAACTGTACGAAACCGGAATATATCGAGTCTCTGATTCGCTGCCTCAGAAGCGGTACCGAGCTTCCCATCGCGGTCTATCCCAACAGCGGCGAAGTATACGACCCGGTCACCAAGACCTGGACGCACGCCGGCGGCGACCTGGATTTCGGTACTTACGCACTGCGCTATATGGCTGCCGGGGCAAGCGCCGTCGGCGGCTGCTGCACGACGGTGGAAAAGCACATCTGTCAGGTGGCTCAGGCCCGTGAGAAGTATCTGGCAATGAGCCGGCCCGCTTCCATCCCGAGAAAAGAGTCATGAAAGATTATTATACCATCGGCGAAACCGCAAAGCTGCTTGGCGTATCCACCCAGACCCTGCGGTATTACGACCGGGAAAACATCCTGAAGCCCGTCCTGATCAACGACCAGACGGGATACCGCTATTACTCCTATACCCAGTTCCACATCATCGACCGCATCAAGTACCTGCAGGGCTTCGGACTCTCTCTGGAAGAGATCGGGACGATCATCCAGAAGGGGACTGCCGAGTATCTGCTGCCGCGCCTCGCCGCCAGGAAGGAAGCGCTGCTCGACCAGATCAATCAGACGGTCGAGCAGATCAAGGATATCGACTGGTATATTCATTATTTTACCTACACCGGCCTGAGTGATGAAAGCTCCGATTTTTACCGCATTCACCTGCCGGAGCGTTACGTGCTGGAAGTTCCCTGCGACCCGGAAGAGCCGCTCAGCGACATGGAGATCCGCCTGGCTGAGAAAAAGGCGAAAACGCCTTACAGTGAGCTGCCCTTCCGCCGCCAGTACGGATACCGAATCAAAATGGAAGATCTTACCCGGCGGAAATTCCGGCCCAGCAGCTATTTCATTTTCACAAAATCCCGCCCGGACCACGTCTGCCCGGATATTCAGGTGATCCCGGAAGGGGATTTCGTCTGTTTCCGTACGCCGATTCTGAAGGAATGCTGGGATACGGATGGTCTCGCCGCCTACTTCACCGGTCTGCAGCACCGGGAGCCCATTCTGGCCCTGGAGTTTGAAGACAATCTGGTGGACTGGTCCGACGCCATGTACGAAGTGCAGATCATGGTCTGACGTTCCGATACCTTATCCCGGGTATAAGGTTTTCTCTTTCCCCTCGGAAAGCCTTTTCTTCCGTAATTTGCAGCAACCGGCTGATCATCAGCTTAATACCACCGCCGTTCCGGAAAAAGTTCCGGAGCGGCGCTTTTCTTTATGTGGAAATGCCCAAAAAATGCAGGATATTTTTGTGTATTATTTCCTCTGTTATTTTCTTGACCTTGCTCCTCCTATAGCTTTTACAATAGCAGCAGCAAAGAGAAATTCAGAGACTCAGACCCATACCGAAACAGGAGAAGGAGAAGAGAAACATGAGCTACAAACTCGACACCGAGGTGCTCTACCAGGGGACGACTCCCCAGGGTATCATCAGGAATCCCGAAACTCCGGCGATCTACCCGGCCAGCGCGTATATCCTCGACGACATGGAGGACTACCTCTTCGCGGACAAGGGTGGCAGATACTATTACAACCGCTCGGCCAATCCGAACCGGGATGAACTCGGGGCGGCGGTCTCGTTCCTTGAGAAGGGCGAGAAAACCCTGATCTGCTCCTCCGGCATGGCAGCGATCTCTACCGTTCTGCTCTCGCTTCTGAAGTGCGGCGACCACATCGTCATGAGCAAGGCCATCTATGGTGAGACCGTGGAGATGGCCGAATGGGTCCTCCCGGGCTACGGAATTGAAGTCACCTTTGCGGATTTCACCCATCCGGAAGAAGTGGAAAAGGCCATCCGGGAAAACACGAAAATGCTCTACACCGAGATCATTGCCAACCCCCTGACCCTGGTCACGGATCTGGAAGCCATCACGGCGATTGCCAGGGCGCACGGCGTCCTCACGGTAGTCGACAGCACCTTCACCACTCCCTTCGTCTACCGGCCGCTGGAGCACGGCGCCGACATCGTTCTGCACAGCATGACCAAGTACTTCGGCGGACACAGCGACCTGACGGGCGGATGCGTAACGGCCAGCGCAGAATTGATTGACAAGATCAACCCCATCTATCTGCTGCTGGGCTGCTGCCTGGATCCGGTCAGTTCCTGGATGCTCCTGCGCTCCGTCAAGACCATGAGCATGAGAGTCCGGGCCCAGAATCAGAATGCTGTTCTGATCGCCGAGGCTCTGGCAAAGGATCCGCATGTGAAGGCAGTCCACCATCCGAGCAGGCCGGACCACCCCCAGCACGAGCTGGCCGCCAGCATGTTCGACACGGACTACGGCTACGGAGCCATCGTGAGCTTCCGTCTGGAGGATGACCTGGAGAAGGTCGCCAAGTTCATGAAGAATCTGAAGCTGATCTGCTATCTGGGGACCCTGGGCGGAATTCGCACCACGTTTACCCATCCCAGAACCGCATTCGCCAACAACTTCTCCGACGAAGACCTGGACCGCATGGGTCTGGCGAAAGGACTGGTCCGGATTTCCGTCGGTGCGGAGGACAGCCGCGACCTGATCGCGGATCTCCAGCAGGCGCTCACCGCCATGGACGACTGAGAACGTAAGCACATCATCATAATGAATGAATAGAAGGAGAAAGAAATGAAGAACAGACTCAACTGGAAATCTGCCCTCACCGTCATGGGCGCTATCCTCGCCTTCAACATCGGCACCGGCTTTGCCACCGGACAGGAAGTCATGCAGTACTTCTCGGTCTTCGGTTGGTGGTCCATCGGGGCTGGCCTCGCGTTTGCGATCACCATGGCCATCGGCATCTACTGCTTTGCCTACGCTTCCGAGCGTTTCGGCCTCACCAATGGCGAACAGGTCCTCAAGTATTATCTGGGCAACGTGCTCGGCACGATCATCAACTACTTCTACATTTTCTACCTGTATATGTGTGTCATCGTCATGTACTCCGGCGCAGCTTCCGCCCTGAACGAGCAGTACGGGGCTCCGCTGTGGGTCGGCGCGGCGATCATCGCCGGCATCTGCTGCATCACAAGCCTGTTCGGTCTGAAGAACATCGTCAACATCATCAGCAAGATCGGTCCCGTCCTGATCCTCATCGCGCTGGGCATCTCCCTGATCGCGGTCGTCAAGGGCGCTGTAAGCGGCGAACTGACCGAAGGTGCGAAGCTTGTCGCCTCCGGCGAGATCGAGCACATGAAGGCTTCCAACAGCTGGCTCATCGCCGGCATCATCCTGGCCACCAGTACGATCCTCTGGTATCCGAACTTCGCCGTTGAGCTCAAACAGGAGCATAACATGAAGAGCCTTATGGTCGGCCAGTCCATCGGCAACCTCCTGGTCGGCGGCGCCGAGGTCGTCATGGGCCTCGCGATGGTCTCGTACATCACGAAGTTCGCAGAGCTGGACGTCCCCT
>JAEEYY010000056.1 GCA_016288355.1 Synergistes sp. | reverse complement strand
TACATGATAGCAACAGTGTCACACACCTGAGATACGATGCCCAAATCGTGCGTAATCAGGATCATGGAGGTGCCCAGTTTCTCCTTCAACTCCTCAATCATATTGAGGACCTGCGCCTGGATGGTAACGTCCAGTGCAGTCGTTGGCTCATCTGCGATGATGAGGTCCGGCTCACAGGCAAGAGCCATGGCAATAACTACCCGCTGCTTCATGCCGCCGGAAAGCTGATGCGGATAATCCTGGTACCGAACTTTTTGAATACCAACCAGTTCCAGAATGGTCTGCACCTTTTCTTCAATCTGTTTCTTTGTCAGATCTTCATGATTATGCAATTTGATTGCCTCGGCAATCTGGTCACCGATCTTCATAACCGGATTCAGCGCGGTCATGGGGTCTTGGAAAATGATTGCGATGCGCTCGCCGCGAATGCCGTCACGCATGAGACCCTCGGGGAGTTTGAGCAGATCCATACCGTCAAAGGCGATGATTCCGTCGCGGACATAGGCCGTACGTTCCGGAAGGATGCGCATAATGGAATAGGCGGTTGTTGTTTTGCCCGCGCCAGTTTCACCCACGATACCCAACGTTTCCCCTTTATTCAGGGAAAAGGTAATTCCATTGACAGCATGGACTACTTCCTGTCGGGAGAGATAGAGTACGTCCAGATTTTCAACGCGGAGCAGCTCTTTGTCATCCCGCATGGGGACACGGTACGCAGCATCCAAAGAGGATGCAGAGTCCGAATGTATTTCTGTATTCTTCACAGACTCCTTCCCCCCTTCAGTCTCTCAGTTTGGGATCCAGAGCGTCTCGCAGGCCATCGCCCAACAGATTGAATGCCAGTGCCACCAGCAGGATGGCAACGCCCGGATAAATCACAAGATCTGGTTTAACACGCATGAACTCACGCGCCTCACTCAAGAGAGCGCCCCATTCCGGGTTGGGCGGCTGAATGCCCAGGCCGATGAAGCTGAGCGCGGAGGCACGGAGCGTCAGATCAGCGAGCATGCCGGTAAACCCGATGATAGTTGGTCCCAGCGCATTTGGCAGAATGTGTCCGAAAACAATTTGACGGTCTCGACTGCCATAGGAGCGGGCGGCCATGATATATTCATTGTTCATAGAACCCAACACCAGTGCACGGGTACCACGCACCTGCCCAGGGACACCGGAAATGGCGATGGCTATAATCAGATTAAACAGATTGGCGCCCAAAGCTGCCACCACAGCCAACGCCATGATTAGCGACGGAATGGAACTGAACACATCGCAGATGCGCATCAGGACAGCATCAAAGCGACCGCCGTAATAGGCCGCATAGGCGCCCAGGGGTGCGCCGATTATCAACGTAATAAATGCCGCAGTAAAGGCGATTGACATGGTGTTTCTCGCGCCGTGGATTACTCGGGTAAATACATCACGCCCGTATCCGTCTGTTCCCAGAAGATGCTCAGCAGAGGGCGGCTGGAGGCGGTTGCGGATGTTCTGGTCAATGGCCCGCTCGTAAGGGGAAATAACCTCTGCAAAAAGAATGACCAAGATCAGCAGAATAATAATACAAAGGCCAAAAACTGCGCTTTTGTTCTTTTTGAGTCTAAACCAGGTTTCCTGCCAGGGCGTCATACTGGCCCCTTTGCGTTTGGTACTGCTGGCCATAGCCTGGCGGAGAGCTTCTTCCTTTTTCTCTCTCAGCTTGGCCATTTTTCTACTTTCACGTGTAACCACTGCTTTCACCTCCTAGCATATCTGGCCTTGACCCTGGGATCCACATAGGCATGAAGCAGATCCACTATAAGCATCAGGATCGCAACCATGATTGCCAAAAAGACAACGCCGCCTACCACACAGGGGATATCTTTTTGCTTCACTGCATTGACGATATAACTGCCGATGCCATTCAGCCCAAAAAGAGTCTCGCATACCACTGCGCCGCCCAACAGGCCGCTGATATAAGCGGCCGTGCTGTTAATGATAGGAAGCAGTGCGTTCCCCAGTGCATGAATCCAGATTACCCGCCTTTCCGGCGCCCCCTTGGCACGTGCAGTTCGGACATGATCCTTTCGGATAGCCTCCAGCATATGGGTACGCGAGCCGCGCAGCTGGCGTGCGCCGTAAGGCAGCCCCAGCATCAGCATGGGCAGGATAAAATGCTTGATGTCACCTACACCACTGGTCGGAAGCCAACCCAACTTCAGGGAGAAAAGGACAATCAGCATCATGCCCAGCCAGAAAGTTGGTACCGCACCGAGCATCATGGCTGTTACGCGAGCGTAGTTATCCAGTGGAGAATACTGTTTAACGGCAGAGAGCACGCCGATGGAGACACCTACAATTGTGGCAAATCCGATGCTCATAAAAGCTACTGTAAGCGTGGCAGGAGCACGGGTGAGCAAAGTCTCCAGCACAGGGCGGCTGGTCCGCCATGAAGTACCAAAATCAAAGCGGGTAAACAAACCAATAATAAAATTCAGAAAGCGCAGCAAAAACGGTTTGTCCAAACCAAATTTTGCAGTCAACTCCGCAACTCGCTGCTCAGTAGCCAGATCGCCCAGCATCAGGGTAATGGGGTCACCGGGCGTCATTTCCATGATAAGAGAGACAATAAAGGCCGCACCGATGATGATCGGGATCAGCAGTAACAGACGTTTGATGGTATATCGAATCATAGCTTCCTCCCTGTTACATGCAACATAGGGGAAAGCGGGCTAAGCCGCTTTCCCCATTATTGGCAATAGATTTCTCTGCGCAGGAGGCTGTTTATTGCCAGGAGAAATCATAGACGTAATAGTAACTCATATACAGCTTGGCATTGAGCTGGGGGTCCCAAGCGAAAGGTGTGCTCTTGTGGAATACCGGAACTGTATAGGCGCTCTCCTGCATGAGCTCAATCAGCTCTTTATAGGCTGCCTTGCGCTCTTCAGGATCGATTTTGGAGTTAGCCTTGGCAAAAGCTGCCGTAATCTCCGGATCGTCCATATTCATCTCTGCCTTGCCGCTTTCACCGGCCTTTTTCCAGATAAGCTCTGCATAAGAAGGTTCACCTTCAATGGAAAGGCCTGTCACAGCCAACGTGTAGGCACCATCCTGGCGACGGGTACGTGCGGAGTTGGATTCCATGCTCTCAACATCACACTTGACGCCTATATCGGCAAGCTGATCCTGAATAATCTCAGCCATCTTGGGCCAGTAGCTGGAAGCAGAGCACAGGATGGTACCGGCGTCAAAGCCATCGGGATAGCCGGCTTCAGCCAACAGTTCTTTCGCCTTTTCGGGATTGTACTCATAAATCGTAATGCCATCAGTCGTGCCGCCGAAAACGGTTGCGGGGTTGAACCAGGTGTCAGCCACTTCACCTAAGCCCTCATAGGCCCCCAGGATGACCGCTTCTTTGTCAATGGCATAGTTCAGCGCCTGCCGAATACGGATATCGTTGTACGGTTCAATACCGCGGATATTGATCATGATATAGCTGATATGCGCAGAGGGGTTCAAATAGGAAGTAAACCGATCATCGTTGGAAATACGCTGCCAGTCGGCAGTGGGAACCGTTACGAAGTCGATTTCACCCGCTTCGAAGGCGGCCAGTGTGGTGCTGTTGTCTGTAAGGATTTTGAAGGTCACTGTCTCAATCGGAGCCTTGCCGCGGTAATACTGATCGAAGGCCTTGAAGACAACTTCATAATCCGGCTCATATTTGTCCAGCATGTAGGGGCCGCAGCTGGCAGGGATAGCCTTTACGCCAAAGTCCTCTCCGGCAGCTTCCACTTCTTTCTGGCACAGGATGGGAATCATGGAGACACCCTTGAGGAAGGTCGCCGTGGGCTCCAGCGTCTTAATCACTACCGTGTTGGCGTCCACAGCTTCGGCAGAGGCATAGTTTTTGACCGTCGCAGAATAGGTACGGCCATCATCAGGATTCAGCGCGTAGTGAATGGACCAGGCCACATCGTCTGCGGTCAGTTTATCACCGTTATGAAAATACACATCGTCCCGAATCGTGAACGTGTAGGCCAATCCATCAGCGCTGGTCTCCACCTTGGTAGCAATGCGGGGTTCCATCTCGCCCACATCGTCTACAAAGAAGAGGGAATCGTTCATCTGGAACAGGATCTGCTTCGTAGCAATGGCGCCGGTAATGTAGGGATTCAGTGTCTCTACCGCGGCATTAAGCGCCAGGTTGAGATCCGTACGGCCGGAGACGGCCCCGCTCGTGCTCTGCGGTGCGGCGGCTTCAGCCGGCTTCGCGCTGCTTGCCTGCTGTGTACCGCCGGACTGCTGGGTGGTTTCAGCGGCCGGAGCGCTGCTGGGCGCGGCACTGCTGCCGCAGGCGGGGAGCAGAACCATGGCCAACATCACCACAGCAAGCAAAAAAGTGAGTTTGCGTTTCATGTCATGTCCTCCTTTTGTAGAATAGAATAAAACAGTCTATTACTGCTAAAAAAATTATAGCAAAAAGCCGTGCTGGACAGAAATATGGGTTTTGAATAACCAGTTAACTGCAGAGCCTATAACAAGGGAAAACGCACCTCAAAAATCCATCTCTTTCAGGTCTTGCGCATCTGTGGAAGAGCCTGTACCATTGCTTTTATCCTCGGCAGAAGTTCCTGGACATGTGGGTAATCTCGCTTAGACATAACGATCCCCCTGATGTAGTTTCATTTTCCTACATCAGGGGGATGTCTATTGTCCGTTTTTTACCGTACCTGTTCAGCATCGCACAGGGAGTTTTTTCGAAAAGAATCATTTTCTGTGATCCAGTACCCATTGAAGGAACTCGTCGTATCCCATACTCCCCTCGGCAACGGACAACCCGATTTTTACGAGCTCGTCGTCGGTGCATTGCACAGGTACGCCATTCATCTCAAGGAAAGAGAGCATGACGTACAGGCCGATGCGCTTATTCTCGTCAACAAACGCGTGGTTGGAGATCAGCGCATATCCGAGACGGGCGCCTTTCTCTTCTTTGGTCGGATAAAACTCTTTGTCTCCAAACCCGGCGAAGGCGCTTTCAAGCGCGGAATCCAGTAGCGCCTCGTCACGCACTCCGGTGCTTCCGCCGGTCGCTTCGGCGAGAATCTTATGGAGAAGCAGAATCTTTTCTTTTGAAAACCTTATCATTTCGCAAGCTCCTCAAACGCAGCCATGTGCTCTTTCAGGATCCGCTGCGTGACTACCTGAAACTTTTCCTCTTCGGAAATATCGACCTGCGGCTCCGTATCCAGGTCGATTACCAGCAGCTTCGGCCGATTATTCTTAAATACATAAACTCTGCCCTTCTTCTCGGCCAACTTGGCAATACGAGAAAAATTCTGATTGGCCTCTGTAGCCGTTACGATAGCATTGGTATCGATCATCATGATTATCGGTCGAGCAGGCAGTCTCGACACTCCTTTCAGAGTATTTACAAGTGAAAGGCTTGCCTACTGCCCCTCACGGAACCGGACGTGCGATTTTCCCGCATCCGGCTCTTCAAGCAATCTTTGGTTGCCAGTTCCAGGTATCTTTCCTATCCTCGCGGCGTTGGCTTCAAGGCTGAGTACCGGCTACTCGCAAGCTTTACCGGGCGCGGACTTCCACCGCGCTGTATTGCCTGCACCGAACTGGCACCCCCTCTGAAGATAGTATAACACATTATAGGTAGAATTCAACCTATTTTTCCGAATTATAAATTGCAATGTTAAAGGGATGTTTTTTCCCCTCCTTTTCGCTAATGTGCTCGACTGTAAGTAATTGCATAATTTAAATTCGATTTTAATAACTACTTATGCTACTATATGAAATCATACCTGGCAAAGGCAAATCCGACCCTCTATCCTTGGCATTTTCTTGATTTCTTACCTGGTCCATCCCCTCTCAGATTCACAGAAAGCCTCAGG
>JAEEYY010000055.1 GCA_016288355.1 Synergistes sp. | reverse complement strand
CGTTTGCTATAGGGGCGCCGGCTGACTGATCCTTGCTCCTTGCCCTGGGGTTAAGCTCATCCTCGAAAGCGCGCGGTCCTGTTTTCTTCAGCACATAGAGCAGCTGGACCGCATCCTTTGTGTCGAGCCCGCACTCTTCAAAGAACGCGAGCGCGTTGTTGAATATCTCTTTGCCCTTTGTGCAGATCGAATTTGCGAACTCTTTTGAGGCCGAGAAATCGAAGTGCGGCAGCAGCCTGCGCGCTATGCCCTCCATGTCGTGCGCCCACTGCTGTATCTCGCAGATCTCGTCAAGAGACGGCGCGCGCAGAGCTTCTGTGAAAGGCACCGGCATCAGTGCGTGTCCGGTCGGGCACTGCAGCTGAGCCATTATATCCCAGAGCAGGTACTCCGCCGCCAGCTTGCGGTTCCTTTCGGGAATGATGCTTGCGGAGATCGTGTCTCCGTAGAACATAGAGCCGATGCAGTCGTGGTCGTGTATCTCATCCAGCGCGAAGATCCAGCCGGAACGCTTTATCGGGTCCGAGACGAGTCCGCCGACGCAGTGCCCTAACTTCGCGCCGAGAAGGTCCTCCACTATATATTTTTCCAGATAGGCCCACGCCGCGCTGGTCGCGCAGTCGAGGAAAAGCGCTCCGAAACCGTCGTCGAGGTAGGAGTGCATCAGTGTTCCTCTCTCCCGGAAGATCCCCATTATGCCTATGGCCTTTACCGTTTCTACGGTCGTTATATCGGTGCGCTTCCACATAGGAGCCTCGTGGGCGAAGAACTGCGAAAGGTTGCCGACCGTAGTAACGCCCGCGCGCAGAGCGGCAACTGCATTTGTCACGGAAGCCGGGAAACCGATTATAAAATCCCCCATATGCGGCTGTATAGGCGCCGCCTGGCCGACTTCATACCAGTCCTGTTCTGTTTCCAGGTAGGGGCCTGTCTCCTGAGGCGCATTTTTTCTCATATCCACCGGCAGCGACATCCTGCGGTCCAGGCAAATACCCGCTCTGTCAACGCGGAAGTCGTTTTCTTCCGCGAAGCGGTAGAGTCCGTCCAGGGCTTCCGCAGTTTCCTTCCATGTATTCATGCCGATATGGGCATGATACATTATGCGTCCTTCCTTTATGCAGCGGCGTTTATACTCCAGCTCCGAAGAGACGTCGTATTTCTCCATGAACTTTGTGCGGCCGATCTTTATCCCCGAGGCTATCTCGCGGGATTCCTTAAGGACGTCAGAAACCTTGGGCAGCTGCGCTTCTTTGAGTAAGGAGCTTATTTTTTCCTGCAGTGCCGTTATCATTTCTATAACCTCCACAAAGTATCTTTTCGCGTTTTTTGTTTTAAACTTATTATAAGGTATAAATATTTATTGATATGCATCAAGCGTATGAAATGGTATATTGAGAACGATTACCAGTCACTGTTATTTTTTAAAAAAACTCAGTTGATTAAAGCACATAAATATGTGCAAAATAGACTATATAAAAAAACTTTTATGCAAATTGAATAATGATTATCGTATAAAGCTATGCTTTATTGATAACTGCACGCCCGTTCAGCGTGACAGCAGAGAGGAATGACAACTCTTTTCCTCTTCCAATATATTCATATTCTTCGTTTATATCGGCCACGGCTCCGCTGAAGCCAATTTCTTCCGCGCATTTTGTAAGATACGAGCCAAGCGCCGACCGCGCGCGCGAAAGGATGCCGTCAAGGTCAAAGCCGTTTATCTGTCCTCCCGGCAGGAAAGCATAAAATTTGCCGTCCATAAAGCTGTGCTGGACGGAAACAAGGCATGAGAGAGAAAGGGAGCTCGAGGCGGCTCCGGCCGCGCTTGCTATTTCGGCAAGATGGGGAACGCAGCAGGCCGCGCTTTCCGAATATGCGGCAGCCGGCGCACCTACGCAGATACGGCGCCCTTTTCCCTCTTTTGCCAGCTCGCGGTCAAGCTTTGCGGATACTTCACCGCGAACCCTGCGGGCAAATTCCTCCCCGGACAGTGCTATCTTCTCTCCAAGCACGCGTGCGGCTTCCGCGCTCTTTTCCCAGTCACCGAGCTGATGTGCGCCAAGTACGGCTACCGCGTCGGTAGGGGTGAAACCGCATTCCCCGCCGCCGGCGGCTCTGCAGCAGGGAACGACCCTTTCGGGTCCTATCGTTATTCCGCCGTCGTCCGATATGCGTACGGCGCTGTCTCCGCCAAGCGCAGCAGAATGTATCTCGAGTGAGGGGATCATCGTGCGGTATGCGCCTATCGTGGCTCCCTCCGCCGAGAATACCGCGCTGCCGCCGCGGATCCTGCCGATATCCGTGGAAGTGCCTCCCATATCGGCTATTACGGCGTCTCCCTCGTTGACTCCGGCAAGAAGCGACGCACCCCTCATGCTGGCTGCCGGTCCCGAGAAGATCGTTTCAAGGGGAAAGCGCGAGCACCAGCTTCCGCCTACCAGCGAACTGTCGCTGCGCAGAAACATCACAGGGCAGGAGAGCCCGTGCGAAGCCGCGCAGAACTCCACACCGCTGATCAGCTTGTGAGTTACGTCTATCAGTGAAGAATTAAGATATGCCGATATAGTCCTTTTTACGGAATTGAGGCGAGAGCGCGCCATCTCGTGCCCGCACGTTATGCCTGCGCAGCCGGCTTTTCTTATTATATCGGCGGCGGCGGATTCATGTATCGGGTTTCTCGGTGAATATAGAGACGAAACGGCAAAGTAGGAACCGGCATATTTCCCGGCAAATTTGGTCACCGCAGCCAGATCGAGCGGCTTGCGCTCCACCCCCCATGAGGTATGCCCGCCGCTTATCGAGATGAAAGCGGACGGAGAAACGACTGAGAGTATCTCTTCTTTGATATGGGGGAAGTCGTCGTAGCCTATAAGAATGAGCGCAACAGGGGAACCCTTCCCTTCAAGCAGCGCGTTAGTGGAAAGCGTGGTTGATATATTCAGCGATATTATCTCCTGCGCGGAAGCCTCTTTCAGGAGTTTTCTCAGAGCAGTGTCTATCGAGTGCTTATAATCAAGGTGGTCAGTGGGTTCTTTTGTGCAGGCGGCTATAGCCTTTTTTTCGGTATCGTAAAGCACGCCGTCGGTGTTGGTGCCGCCAACGTCGATGCCCAGAGTGAACCTGCGGTGCGGATGATCAGCCATTGCTAATGTTGCCCCCGATGCTTTGAATACTTAATATTGGTTTATACTATATAAAAAATCTCAGCATGTCATTATCGAAGGGCACAAGAGGCGGCTCCTGCTCTGTTTTTTTATTGTGCATAACGCCTATATTTTCGTTCTTTTTATATGCTCTCACTTATTCCGCAAACACATAAAATAGGCGGCCCTCCTGCCGAAGGCCGCCTATTTCTGTATCGTGCTGTATTGCGGTGCTATGCCTTTTTTTGCACATGTCTTTCGAGCCAGCGTTCCTTGTTCTTGACGAAAAGATGCTGGAGTGCCTGCGAAACAGGGCCAGGACGTCCGTTCCCAATTTTAACCGAACCGACCCTGATGATAGGGAGCACCTCTTTGACAGTGCCGGTTATGAACGCTTCATCCGCCTCGGTGAGCTCGCTTTCAAGCGGACAGCGCTCTTCGACCTTAAAGCCGTTCTCGGCAGCAAGAGTGAGAATGATGCCGCGGGTCACTCCATTTAATACCTTGCCTACAGGCGCCGTGATGATCTTCCCGCCGCGGCAGATGAAGAAGTTGCTTGACATCTCTTCTGTGATCTCGCCTTCCGGAGTGATATAAAGCGAGCCGAACGTTTTCTGCTCAGCGCGCCCTATCGGTATAAGACCGAAAAGGTAATTGGTCGTCTTGACAAGAGGCAGAGGACGAGCCAAGTGGTTGGGTGCAAGCGTTACTCCGCCTTTCTGTTCTTCTTTTGTCGGCTTATGCACTTCATCGAATATGACAAAAAAGCGCGGCTGCGGGAAAGTCCCTTTGTCGTTGACGTCTCCGCCTGTAATGTAGGGCTTTACGATCCCGTCGAAGCTTTTGTTTTCTTCGCGTTCGAGCCAGCCGTAAATTATGTCGGAAAACCTGGGCATTATATCCTCAGCTTTTATTCCTGAGCCCGCGGCGGACTCCGAAAGCCTTTCAAGGTGCAGCGACAGAGCAAATGGAGTTCCCTCGTAGATCCTTATTGAATCAAAAACTCCTACGCCTCTCTGGATCGAGAGGTCCGAGAAAGGCAGCGAGCATTCCTCTATCGGAGAATATTTCCCGTTATACCAGCATGTGGCCATTGCAATACCTTCTTTCATGATCAGCAGGACTGCCCGTCACTATGTCCGGACTCTGCCCATATATTATATAAAGTATATCACTATGCGGGACGCTGCGGCAGTCATGGCCGGGAACCGGCTGCTCCTTCGGGCCTGCTGCTGAGGGGCAGCAAGCCGATGATAAGAGTGGACAGATGATGTCTTTTTGCCAAAGGCAGTTCATCCTAATATATCGGGCCGGCCTTCGTCTATTCTGTAATTCCTGTAATAAAGCAATATGTCGCAGGCAACGAGCGTCGCGTTTATTGAATAGGGTATCAGCATATAAGCGGCGCTTCCGCTTACCAGCACTTTTATTATCCCCGCTATATAGCCTGTCAGGATTATAAGCATGAACGAGAGGCTTTTGCCCTTTCTCGTGCGGCTTTTCCATGATTTGTATATCGACGCGGGCCAGGCTGCCGCAAAACAAACCAGCAT
>JAEEYY010000054.1 GCA_016288355.1 Synergistes sp. | reverse complement strand
TATACGGAAATCATTGCGAATCCCCTGACTCTGGTCACAGACCTGGAAGCAATTACAGCAGTTGCCAGAGAGAAAAGCATTCTCACGGTTGTTGACAGCACCTTTACCACACCATTTGTCTACCGTCCGCTTGAGCACGGAGCCGATCTGGTTCTGCACAGCATGACGAAGTATTTCGGGGGACACAGTGATATCACAGGTGGTTGTTTGACGGCCTCGGCAGCGTTGATTGATCGGATTTACCCCAAATATCTGCTGCTGGGCTGCTGCCTGGACCCGGTCACATCCTGGATGACGCTTCGATCAATCAAGACCATGAGCATGCGTGTACGGGCACAGAACCAGAATGCCATCCTGATCGCTCAGGCTCTGGCAAAAGATCCTCATGTGAAGGCGGTCTATCATCCAAGCCTGCCCGAGCATCCGCATCATGATCTGGCGTCCCGGATGTTCGATACAGACTACGGATACGGGGCCATGCTGAGCTTCCGCATTGAAGATAAGCGTGAAAAAGTGGACAAATTCATGGAGAGCCTGAAGCTGATTTGCTATCTCGGAACCCTTGGCGGCATTCGCACAACCTTCACGCATCCCAGAACTGCATTCATAAACAATTTCTCAGCAGAAGAACTGGACCGTATGGGTCTTGCGGAGGGACTGATCCGAATCTCTGTAGGCGCGGAAGACAGCCGCGATCTGATCGAGGATCTTCTGCAGGCGCTCGCCGCCCTGGATAGCTGAGTGTTGCAGCTGACTGCACCTTTTATCGCAACTACGTGAGAAAGGAGGATTATCGCGCAATCCGGAGAGCAGCGGCAGTCACCAGATAAACGATATCACAGCAACGAGATCACCGTATTCAATCATTCATTTCAAGGAGAATACAATGAAAAATAAAACGAATTGGAAATCGGTCTTTACCGTAATGGGCGCCATCCTGGCATTTAACATCGGTACCGGGTTTGCAACCGGACAGGAAGTCATGCAATACTTCTCGGTCTTCGGCTGGTGGTCCATTCTTACCGGCGTGGCGTTTGCCGCCACGATGGCAATCGGTATTTACTGCTTTGCCTCCGCATCAGAAAAATACAATCTCACCAATGGAGAACAGGTTCTCAAATACTATCTGGGGAATGTGCTGGGAACCATCATCAATTACTTTTATATCTTCTACCTCTACATGTGCGTCATCGTGATGTACTCCGGCGCGGCGTCTGCTCTCAATGAGCAGTATGGAGCCCCCATGTGGGTTGGCGCGGCGATCATTGCCGGTCTCTGCTGCGTCACCAGCCTGTTCGGCCTGAAGAACATTGTCAATATCATCAGCAAGATCGGGCCCGTGTTGATCCTCATCGCGTTAGGGATCTCCCTCATTGCCTTAATACAGGGCATCATCAGCGGCAGCCTGAGCGAAGGCGCAAAACTGGTCGCCTCCGGAGAGATTGAGCATATGAAGGCTTCAAACAGCTGGCTCATCGCCGGTATTATCCTGGCAACAAGTACAATTCTCTGGTATCCGAACTTTGCCGTAGAACTGAAGCAGGAACACGACATGAAGAGTCTGATGATCGGTCAGACCATCGGCAATTCCCTTGTGGGTGCGGTCGAAGTTGTGATGGGACTGGCAATGGTGGCCAACATCGCGGCTGTTGCAGAACTGGATGTTCCGTTCCTTTATATTGCCAGCCGGATGTTTTCCGGATTCGGCTCCATCTATGCAATCATGATTTTTGCTGCCCTGTACACCACAACCTGCCCCCTGCTCTGGTCTTCGATCTCTCCGTTTGCAAAAGACGGTACCCCCAAGTATAAGATTCTCATTGTTGTCGGCACCGTCGTAGGATTTATCGTCGCGATGCTGGTACCGTATGATATTATTATGAACTATGTTTGGGTGATCTCCGGCTGGGTTGGCCTCGGCGTCACGGTGATCATGGTCGTGCGTGTGATCTATGATCGCATAAAAAACGGAAAATAAAATTATCAAGAAAAAAGGAGCTGGAATAATCCGGCTCCTTAAACATTATATTTGGTGCACTGCCGCAGGCTTAAGATTTAAGAGAGCCGGTTCTTATCGAGCCGACTCTATCTTAATGCCCGGAGGGTTCCCGTCTGGAGCCATATCCCGCAAAAACAAAGCTGACCGGTTAGGAACCTGTTCAGATGCACTTTTTTACCAAATCCTCATCATCCAAAGCAGCGTCGATCAGCCTGCTGAGAAATGATGTGTAGCCCTTACCGTATGACTTTGAAAAGCGCTGTGCTTTCGGAGACAAGCGGATTGATGCGGTCTGTTTTGTCCGATTTATCCGTTTAAACTGCTTCAGCATCTCCAGCGTCATCTCCGGACTGTCCTCATCAAACACGGGCTGCAGACCCGCTGCAGTTTCAATCTCGCGCAGCTCTTCGGCTGTGAGTTCTGTCCCAATTTCATTCATAGTCATCTTCGCCATGTTCATACCTCCACTTCTCAGCCGGTGATGCTATTCTCGCTGAAATCATTCAAGATGTTCGGCAGCATTGTTATCCCAGCTCAGCAAGATAAACGCTGACTTTGGCCTGGATTGCATCAATCGTCTCGTCAATACCGGATGCGCCTGAGAAATACTTTGATGTCTCCTGCTCCATGATCTGATAAATCACGGGATCGTATGCATATCTTGTCGTCGTACGTTCCAGAAGATTTCGAAACAATTGCTCCTGGTGTTCATTGATCATCGGCGACGGATCATATGCTGCATCCATCAGGATCCCGTCTACGGTAAAGGTCCCATCCTGATTCACGACGATCGATTTCCCCTCATATTCGGCATAAGGGTTCCTCAGATGCTGCAGCAGTTCCTCCGTAAAGTTCTTTTTCAGAGGAATCGTGCCGCCCCAATTGAGGTTTCCATGATAACGCTCGCCGGAAACCATATATTTCAGATATTCCCAGGCCAGCTCTGGCTTTTGGGAGAAAGCGTTGACCCCTGTCAGAGAATGAAAATAGAGATAACTTCCGCAGCTGCCGTCTGCGGTCGGGTATCCGATCATGCAGACTGGACCGCCTTCCTGTTTTTCAATATCTCTGATATCGAAAGGGCTTCCGATGTCAGCTTCCCGGTAAAGCAGGCGGCCGTTTCCTACCTGCAGCTCTGCGCTGTATTGGAGGCTGTCCGGCATTTGCGCTGCCAGTTCCAGAAGCGCTTTGAACGCTTCCTGATCATATGAGCAGACCTTATGATCCCAGTCTACAACCCGGGGCATCATGCTGACATATGCAAACTGCAAAAAATCCCGGTTGGTCTGCGACCAGGCATATTGTTGCTGAGACGTTTGGAGAATCTCTGAATAATCCTCAAAACTCCAGCCCGGTTTCTCCCCAAAAACAGCAGGCAGCCCATAGCAGGTCATCACGCTGAATCCGGAGGGAAGCGCAAATAAGCCCTCTTTAGACAGAATATCCATCGCGTAAAAATCATCCGGGGAGAGATCTCGTTTCAAATACTCGGACAGTTCAAGCAGAAGACCCTGGCGGGAATAGATCTCAAGCACCGGGAAAGTCTCCAGATCGATCAGATCGGGCCCGGCACCGGAAGACAGTTCCATGTTCAGCCGCCGGAGTGCCTGCTCCGCTGTGGTACCTTGTGCATAATTCTCTATCGTGATATGGATTCCCTGTGTATTCTCCTGATTGAACTTCAGTACGTCCTGTTCGTGGTTCGACGCTCCGCAGGCCGCAAGAATAAGGTCCCTGTTATCACGATCCTCCGCCGCGGGACGGATAGCGGGTTCATCTGTGGGTGTATTCTTTCCGCAGGCGCATAGCAGCAGAAAAATGAGGAGAAATGGGATAAGCAATCGTCGTTTC
>JAEEYY010000053.1 GCA_016288355.1 Synergistes sp. | reverse complement strand
CTGTTCCCGGACAGCGAAGAGGGGCTGCATCTGCTGCGCCATTCGACGGCTCACCTTCTTGCGCATGCTGTGCTGCGTGTTTTCCCGGAAGCAAAATTCGGCATCGGTCCTGCAATTAAGGACGGGTTCTACTATGACATACGCTTCCCCCGCCCGATATCTGAAGAAGACTTCCCGAAGATAGAAGCGGAGATGCGTAAGATCTCCCAGGAGAAGATACCCCTCGTACGCAGCGAGCTCACAAAGGCAGATGCCGTCAAAAAGTTCTCGGAGATGGGCGAAGACCTCAAGGTGGAGCTGATAGAGGGCATCGAGGGGGAGGCTCTGTCTGTCTACACGGAAGCGGACTTTACCGATTTCTGCCGCGGTCCTCACGTGCCGCATACCGGATGCTGCAAATTCTTCAAGCTCCTCTCTGTTGCCGGCGCATACTGGCACGGAGACGAGAAGAACGAGATGCTCACACGCGTTTACGGCACCGCGTTCGGCTCTGAAGATGAGCTTAAAGCCTATCTGAAGAGACTGGAGGAAGCAAAGGCGCGCGACCACCGCAAACTGGGCAGGGAGCTCGATCTCTTCAGCCTTCATAACGAAGGCCCCGGTTTCCCCTTCTTCCATCCCAAGGGCATGGTCATCATGAACACGCTGCAGGCCTTCTGGCGCAAAGAACACACAAAGCGCGGCTATGTGGAGATAAAGACGCCGATGATACTGGACCGCGCTCTCTGGCTGCAGTCCGGGCACTGGGACCACTATAAGGAAAATATGTATTTCACGGAGATAGACGAGCAGCCCTTTGCCGTCAAGCCGATGAACTGCCCCGGAGGCATACTCGTTTATAAGAATGATATACACAGCTACCGCGAACTGCCGATACGCATGGCGGAGCTTGGCTTCGTACACCGCCATGAGCGTTCCGGCGCTCTGCACGGCCTTATGCGCGTGCGCGCCTTTACGCAGGACGATGCCCATATCTACTGCACGCCGGAGCAGATCAAGGACGAGATAAAAGCGATAATGGAACTTGACAGGTATGTTTATCAGGATGTTTTCGGCTTCAATTACCATGTCGAGCTCTCAACGCGCCCCGAGGATTCGATGGGCGATCCGAAGCTGTGGGATCTTGCGGAGCAGTGTCTGAAGGAAGCGCTGGAAGAGACCGGCACGCCTTACAAGCTCAATCCCGGCGACGGCGCCTTCTACGGACCGAAGATAGACTTCCATCTTGAAGACTGCATCGGCCGCACATGGCAGTGCGGGACCATACAGCTCGACTTCCAGATGCCGGAAAAATTCAATATGACCTACATCGGAAAAGACGGCGCCGAACACCGTCCGGTCATGCTTCACAGGACTATCCTGGGAAGTCTTGAGCGTTTCATGGGGATCCTTATCGAAAACTACGCCGGAGCATTCCCCTTCTGGCTTGCGCCTGTACAGGCAAGACTTCTGCCCGTCGCCGCCGATTATCTGGAATACGCCGATAAAGTTGCTTCACGCCTCAAGGAGGCCGGCATCAGGGTCGAGACGGACAGCCGCGACGAAAAGCTCGGAAAGAAGATTCGCGACGCGCAGCTGCAGAAGGTCCCCTATATGCTGGTAATAGGCGCCAAGGAAGTCGAAAACGGCACACTCTCGGTGCGCGAGCGTAAAGAGGGAGACCTGGGCGCTATGACATTCGAGGAATTCATAGCTCAGACGAAAAAAGAATTTGACCCGATGAATTAACAGTTTTTTTAGCCGGAGCGGATGACGCTCCGGCTTAACTTTGCCTGCGTGGCGATGAATCAGTGCCGCGTTCTGCTTTTACCTTTTTGCCGAACATGAATTTTTTAATTTTTTGTACTATATTTGAATCATAAATTATAAAAATATACACTTTTTCATGAAAAAATTATAAAAGGCTGAAAATTAAATAAATCTGCTTGACAAAGGCAGAGATTGAGTATAATGTACTACCGTCGGTGAAAAGCCGATGTTAAATATTTCCTGTTGGGAGGCAACACCTTGAAGAGCAACGGTACAGTAAAGTGGTTCAACGCAACGAAGGGTTACGGCTTCATCACGACCGACGAAGGCAATGATGTTTTTGTTCACTTCAGCGCCATCCAGGGCGAAGGCTTCAAGACCCTTGACGAAGGTCAGAAGGTAAGCTTTGAGATCACACAGGGGAGCAAAGGCCCGCAGGCTTCCAACGTAGAGAAGCTCTAAGTTTAAGACATTTCTTTATATTATATTTAATTATTTTATAAAAGAAATAGGGTCAAAAGAGGGAGCAGTTATCTGCTCTCTTTTTTTATTAATTTTACCTTTGACTATTATTACTAATTGCTATAGATTAATACGGACCGGCTTATCTGTCTGCCGGGCAAAACTGCAGAAAAAACAGCAGAAAACAGGAGGAGCTCCATGTCTCTGATAAAAGACAAAAGGCTTTCATACGACAAACTTCGCCGTTCAGCTGATATAAGCGCGCTTGGATTTAAAACGACCAAAAAAGTCGGAAGACTCACGGGACTGATAGGGCAGGAACGCGCGGTGCGTTCGGTCGACTTCGGTCTCTCCGTCCAGAGCAAGGGCTACAACATCTTTGTAGTGGGGGAACCCGGCTGCGGAAGGACCACATACATGATGTCGGAGCTGCGCCGCGAAGCGGAAAAGATGCCGGCGCCCGATGACTGGGTATATGTATATAATTTCGACGACCCGAGCCAGCCGCTTTCGATAAATCTCCCGGCCGGCAGGGGACGCGAGCTCGCAAAGGACGCAGAGAACGCGATCGAAGAACTTAAGACGGCTCTCTCAAAAGCTTTTGACAACAGCGAATTCGAGGACAGCAAGGCCCAGCTTGTCAAGACATTCCAGGAAGAAGTCAACAAGATCATGGATGATCTGCGCAAATGGGCGGAAGAGAAGAATTTTTCGATAAAACGCACGCCGCAGGGCTTTGTAAATCTGCCTCTGATCATGGCCCCGCCTCTTCCCAAAGGAGAGGGAGAGGGCATGCAGCCGGAAAACGGCGAAGCAAAAAAAGAGGCCGACGGCGATGAGAAGCCGCAGCTCGTGCGCCGCGAGATGCAGCAGGAAGAGTTTGAGAATCTTTCCGAAGAGGAGCAGCAGGAGCTGCAGAAGGTCTCCGAAGAGATATCGCAGAAGACTCTTGAAAAGCTGCGCGTCATACGCGAGCGCGAAAAGGAGCTGAAGGAGAAGATCAAGGAGCTTGAAGGGCAGATATGCAAAGTCGCCATCACTCCGGTCACTTCGGAGCTGACCGCGAAGTATATGCCCAACGAGAAGCTTTCGAAGTGGTTCGATAAATTTACCGAGGACATAAGCACCAATTTCAATCTTTTCCTTGCCTCGGCGCGCGACGACGCGGCTGACATCGACTTTACGCGCTACGAAGTGAACGCTTTTGTTTCGAACGACCCCAAAGGCGGCGCTCCGGTTATATGCGAGACCAACCCGATATACTACAATCTGGTCGGCAAGGTCGATTATGAAAACAAGCAGGGCAATCTCTATTCCACTGACTTCAAGCATATCCTTCCCGGCGCGATGCACAGAGCAAACGGAGGCTTCCTGCTGCTTGACGCGGATGAGCTGCTGAGGCAGTTCATGTCCTGGGACGTCCTGAAAAGGGTGCTGCGCTACCGCGAGCTCTCTATCGAAAACCTTGGGGAACAGCTCGGTTATATACCGGTATCCACGCTGAAGCCGGAACCTATACCGATAGATATGAAAGTAGTCATAGTAGGGACCCCCTATCTTTACTATCTGCTTAATATTTATGATCCGGAATTCTGTAAGGTATTCAAAATCAAGGCCGAGTTTGATTCCGATATGCCGCGCAATGCAGAAAGTGAATATCAGATTGCGCAGTTCACGGCGGGCTTCGCGGAGAACGAAGGCGGGCTCGGTTTTACCGCCGCTGCCGTAGGCGAAGTGATAGAGTGGGCTTCGCGCCTCGCCGAGGACAGGAACAAGCTCTCGACCCAGCTAAATAAACTGGCGGAGATCCTCGTGGAAGCAACGGCTTACGCCAGATCGGCCGGAAAAAAGCTGGTAGGCGTAGAGCATGTGCGCCGCGCTATAGAGGAGAAGCTGTACCGCGTTTCGATGTGGGAGGAAAAGTATCTGGAAGAATTCGGCAGAGGCGTGATACGCATCGATACCGAAGGTTCCGTCGTCGGGCAGATAAACGGACTGACCGTATCGCAGCTGATAGACAATTCATTCGGTTCTCCGGTGCGCATAACGGCAAACGTGTTTATGGGGACGCCCGGCGTTGTGAATATCGAGCGCGAAGTGAGCATGACGGGGCCGATACACAATAAGGGGCTGATGATACTTTCCAGCTATCTCGGCCGCATGTACGCCAGAAATTATCCTCTGTCGATCGCTGCCCGCATAACGTTTGAGCAGACATACGGCGGAGTGGAGGGAGACAGCGCTTCGTCCACAGAGCTCTACTGTCTGCTTTCGGCTATCTCGGGGATCCCGCTCAACCAGTCGATCGCGGTGACAGGATCTGTCGACCAGATGGGAAACATCCAGCCTATAGGCGGAGTGAATGAGAAGATAGAAGGCTTCTACCGCTACAGCAAGGCCCGCGGGCTGACCGGAAAGCAGGGCGTGATGATCCCCGTCCAGAACGAGCAGCATCTGATGCTCTCGCACGAGGTGACCGAGGCGGTCAGAAAGAATAAATTCCATGTCTGGAGCATCTCTACCATCGACGAGGGTATAGAGATCCTTACCGGTGTAAAGGCTGGAACGCCCGGCAAAAAGGGCGAATATCCGAAAAACAGCGTGCACGGGCGTGTCCAGGCGGAGCTGGAAGCCTGGATAGAGCGTTCCTACCGCTACAAGAAGGTAATGATGGACCGCGTTGATCCGCCCCGGAAGAGAAAGAAGAAAAAAACAGCCAAAAAGGCCGCTGCGGCAGCAGACGGTGAATAAAAATGGCCCGCGTGCATCACGTAAAAGAGATTCTTGATGCTCTTGAAGCGCTTTACGGCTATGAGGCGCGTCCCGCCTCCGATTTCCGCTATGAAGAGCCTCTCGACGACCTTATTCTTACGATACTCTCGCAGAATACCAACGACAGGCTCAGGGACATAGCCTATAAAAACCTCAGGGAGAGATATAAGTCGTGGGAAGAGACGGCAAACGCGGATCTGGAAGAGCTGAAGGAAGTAATAAGGATTGCCGGCATGAGCAATGCCAAGCCGCTGCGCATACAGCAGGTATTGGCCGATGTGCGCGGCAGATTCGGCTGTTATTCTCTGAAAAGCCTGCGGGAATGGAAACAGCCTGAGGTGCGCGGCTACCTGACGTCGCTGCCCGGCATAGGCTCAAAGACCTCCGCGATCGTGGAAGTTTTTGACCTTGATATGCCCGCTTTCCCGGTCGACACCCATATCACGCGCCTTTCCAAACGTTTTGGCTGGGCTGACGAAAAGGAGCCGCCGGATAAAATACAGAGCCGCCTTGAAGCTAAACTTCCAAAGGAGCGCTTCCGCGGCGCACATCTTAATTTCCTTGCGCACGGCAGAGGCATATGCGGCGCACGCACCTTCAGCTGCGCCGGCTGTACTCTTGCGCCATGGTGCGCGCTGGGCAAAAAAGTATCCGTGCATGGAGCAGCGTGAATACAGGAAGCTCTTTCTTGATGCTGCATCCCGTCAGGGGTGGCTCAGAGCGGACGGAATAGTATGCGCTCTGTCCGGCGGCGGGGATTCTGTCGCGATGGTGTGGCTGATGAAGAAATTCTTCCGCGGCCGCATAGTTGCCGCGCATCTTGACCACTGCACAAGAAACGGCGCCTCCCATGACGACGCCTCTTTCGTCCGCTCCTTTTGTGACTCACATGGAATAGAATGCTGCGTAAAGGTCGTAGACGTCCACGAGACGCGCATGCAGGGGGAGTCATTCGAAATGGCGGGACGCAGGGAGCGCTACAAACACTTCCGTGCTGTTGCGGAGCGTTTCGGGCTCCCCTTTATCGCGGTCGCACACAACGCGGATGATCTGGTAGAAACGCAGCTTTTGAATATCGCGCGCGGCAGCGGCATAGCCGGACTGCGCGGGATACCGGAACGCCGCGGCAATATAGTCCGCCCGGTGATAGATTTTACAAGAGAAGAGCTGCGCGCTATCCTTGCCGCAAATAAAGTGTCGTGGTGCCACGATTACACGAACGACGAAAACGACTATAAAAGAAATAAGATAAGAAATATTCTTATCCCATGGATAAAGGAAAAGTTAAACGAGAACTTCGAAGCTGTCATGAAAGGACTGGCAAGGCAGGCAGAAGAGGAAACACAGGAAAGAAGCGCAGCCGCGCTTGCTGAGATCGCAAAGGCAGCAGCTGATATCCCTCCCGCTCTTGCGGCATGGCGCACCGAACCGCTTGCAGAAGTGTCGGGGCTTACGCTTGCCGAGATGATCCGCTGCCAGGGGGAAGCTCTTTCCCTCCCGGTCCTTTCGCGCCGCCGCACAGACGAGCTTGTAAGGCTCATAAGGCGCGGGGGAATGTGGCGTTTCCAGTGGGCCGGGGATATCGAGGTCTGCTACTCCTCACTTGGGATAGGCTGGCTTCGCCGTGCCGATATCAGAAGCGGAAAAAATGCCTCCGAAAAAAATATTCCATGGTGGGCGCGATAGCATAAAATATGTTATTATTTTAAACTGTTTGAATATTACTCACCGCATCGAAGGGAGCGAGTGATTTTGGGATATGTTAAAGGCCGTGTGCTTATCTCCGAAGAAGAGATACGCGAAAAGG
>JAEEYY010000007.1 GCA_016288355.1 Synergistes sp. | reverse complement strand
TGAAGAGTTATGCGCCGCTATGATCTTCGCCGCTATCGTACCGCGCGAAGCGCTCCTTTTGTCGAATGTCTTGCTTCGGAAGCTGTCCGCTCCGATGCTTCTGAGCTCATCGCCCGACATGGGCATGCCTTTTTTGTCCGCATCCGCCACAAGTGCGGTGCCTTTGAAGAGCCAGACCCCTTTTTCAAACAACTTGATCAAATTCATCATCCCTTCTTATTTTTTATCTGTTCGTCTTGCGGGCCGCATGACGAAGGAAACCGTTTTTTCGGCATACTTAAACTGAGCTCGCTTCAGCCCGTCATTTTTAATTCGAAAATATACTAAAGTAAATATTATATATTTACATTTATTATAATATGTATTTTATTGTAAATATCAAAAAAAGCCCTCTTAACAGGCCGCGGCAAAAAAAATGCTGCCTGCATAAACCGGAATCCGCACAGGCAACACAAAGACTTTCGTCTATTGACAATAAAGAGACGACAGCATACGAAACATTATCCGCCCGCGCAGAATCCATTCCCCGGCAGTACGAATAGGTCTCCTGGCTTCCGTTCATCCTACTTACGCATCTTCCCGGACAAGGTCCAGTGATCCCGCGTTTTCGTCACGGCTACAGTGGCGGGGCCGCTTTGGCTTTTAACCAAATTCCCTGGCTTTCGCACCGCTTATTGTTCTGTTGGGGCGAATATAACCCTATATTTCATAAATGTCAAGTTATAAATTAAATACGATAAGAAATATCGTTATTTGATAACAAAAAGACTGCAATATGATAAATTATTGTTTCTTTCTGAATATTATATATTTTATATAAAATTACTCTATAAACAACAATATAAAACAGAGGAAGCTCCCAAAGCAACCGCCTCGGGAGCTTCCTCTGCCCGCCCGTCAGGCGCGCGGAATTTTAAACTATTCCCATGGCACGATCTTGCCGGGGTTAAGGATATTTGCGGGGTCAAAAGCAAGTTTGACTCTGCGGATCAGCTCTATCTGCGCCTCATCGAGAAACATTGGAATATATTCCCTGCGTTTTAGGCCCACGCCATGTTCTCCGGTCAGAGTGCCTCCAAGCCTGATGACTGTTCCGTACATATCGCGCCGCGCCTTTTCGATCATCCCGCGCCAGTTTTCATTCTCCTCTTCAAGATAAAGCGTGACGTGCATGTTTCCGTCCCCGACGTGACCGTAGGCTGCATACTTTACGCCGTCGGCGCAGCTGGTTTTTTCCAGTTCTTCCATAAATACCGCGATCCCGCTCGCCGGTATTCCATGCGGTAAAGCTCAAGGTGCCGGAGTGCCGCCGCAGCCGTGTTCAGTCATCCTGACAACGTGGAAAACGCTTCTTAAACAGTATAAGAGAGACAGACCTGCACCGAGAATGCAGCGATCTTCCGCTCCACAGGCAGATTCGGCAGAGAAAGAGACGTACCGCAGGCAGCTGAGAATCAAAAACGGCGGCTGGGCCGAAAGGCCCGCCGCCGTTATACTCTTCCTGAAGTTATTCGGCGCAGATGTTCCTCAGCATCCCTATCGGTTCTATCTCAACTTCAACGACGTCGCCGACATGCAGCTCGCCCACGCCCTGAGGCGTTCCGGTAGAAATAACGTCGCCCTCCTCAAGCGTGGCAAAGCGGCTGATGTGCGATATCAGACGCGGTATCGGGAATATCATGAGCCCGATCGAACCGTCCTGCACCACGCGTCCGTTGACGCGCGTCACGACGCGGGTATCCTGAGGGAGTTCCTTTGTGATAAGCATCGCAGGACCGAGCGGCGCGAAAGTATCGAAGCTTTTCGAGCGTGTCCACTGGCCGTCTTTGTTCTGCAGCGCCCGCGCCGTCACATCGTTCATTATCGTGTAGCCGAGCACATGCTCGTAAGCTTCATTCTCCGGTATGTTTTTCCCGCCTTTTCCGATGACTACGGCCAGCTCACCCTCATAATGAATGGTTCCGGCCCATGACGGGATCCTTATGAAATCATTTGCTCCAGTGACCGCAGAAGTGCTTTTCATAAAGACCATGGGTTCTTCGGGGACATCGTGGTCCAGTTCCTTTACATGCCCCACATAGTTGCGTCCTATGCACCACAGTTTCTTCGGCAGGAAAGGAGGCAGGAATTTGACGCGGTCTACCGGAAAGCTGAGGCGTATCATAGAGGTGATGCCGGAAAAAGGATCTCCCTCGACAATGTCGACAGAACTGCCGCGCAGCACCCCGCTGTAGGCCCTTCCATCAGCCATAAACCGGCAATAGCGCATCGGAGCTTCTTTTTTTGCCACGTTTATCTCCCCTTTATCTTTTAATTATCTTCTCTCTTTTTTCCAGCGCGGCTGCGATGCGCTCCAGCCCTTCGGCCAGCAGCGCGCGGCGCGTGCCCACATTTATGCGCGCGAAGCCTTCGCCCTCATCTCCGAACCAGGAGCCCGGGTCAAGCGCGACTTTGGCCTCATTTACAAGAAAATCGGTCAGGGCCTTGTCGTCAACAAAGCCATAACCGCGGAAGTCTATCCAAAATATGTATGTGCCGTCCGGATGGTCCATATGTGCTTTCGGCATTCTCTCTCTGACAAACTTCTCGGTAAAGTCGCGGTTCGCTTCCATGTAGGCAAGAAGTTCCCTGTACCATTCCTCGCATTTGGTGTAGGCGGCCTCCATCGCCGCTATCCCCATGATATTTATGGAATTGAGATGGAACCTTTCAAGCACCGACACATAACAGCCGCGCAGATATTCATCGGGAATTATCGCGACTGAAGATTTCAGACCGGCTATATTGAACGTCTTGCTCGGCGCGATAAATGTTACCGTGCGTTTTTCCATCCCCGGCAAAGTGGCAATGCAGGTATGCTTCGCGTCACTGAACACAAGATCCTGATGTATCTCATCGGAGATTATTATCATGTTTTTGCGCTCGGCTATATCGGCCAGCCTTTCGAGCTCTTCTTTTGTCCATACACGCGCGACCGGATTGTGCGGGCTGCAGAGTATCAGCGTGCGGCACGTTGGAGTGACCAGTTTTTCCAGTCCCTCAAAGTCCATCGTATAGCGCCCGTTTTCATATTTCAGCGGGTTTTTTACTATATTGCGCCCGGCTTCACGCACAGTCCTGTAGAAAGGCGGGTACACCGGCGTCTGGATGATCATTCCGTCTCCGGGCTTCGTATAGGCCTCGGTCGCAAAAGACAGCCCCGCTACGACTCCCTGAGCCCAGCAGACTGCCTCACGCGGGAATTCCCAGCCGTAATGCCTGCGCTCCCATCCGCGCACCGCGTCGCGCAGTGAATCGGGGATCTTCGGATAACCGAGCGCGCCTTCCCGCGCCTTGGCGCATATAGCATCCAGCACAGGCTGCGGCGCGGGGAAATCCATGTCGGCCACCCACATGGCCAGAATGTCATCCCGCCCGAATTTTGCCTTCAGGCCATCCCATTTGTCGCAGTTAGTGTTTTTCCTGTCAAAAACAGCGTCGAAATCCCAGGTCATCCCGCACCCTCCAGTGCCGCAAGAGCGGCTCTTCATTA
>JAEEYY010000006.1 GCA_016288355.1 Synergistes sp. | reverse complement strand
TCGCATGACAGGCTTTCTCCCTATATTATCTCCCTTCAGGATCTGAATGCAGCGTATGAGCGGCGCTGCATGATGATAACCACCGGCTTGCCCGGTGGTTATCATCATGCAGGCGGACAGTTTTCTGGCAAAGTTGCCGTACTTTGCAGGGGCGTGATCACGGCACATATGAAAAAGCTTTATATACCTGATAGGTATATTTTGAAAAATGTTAAGGGATAAGAAAATAGATGCCCGTCACGCATTAGTTTTTGCGTAAGGGGCATCTTTTTATTTTGACGGTTGCCGTGCTATGTATCCCAATGCATAGCATCAGCGGCCCTGCAAACAGCTGAGGCGGCCGCCTACTGCTAAAAGGCCTCTCTTCTCAGATGAGAGCTGACATATATATTCATTTCCGTCCTGTCGAGCAGATCCTGCAGACCCGTGTCATCCGCAAGTTCGGTCATCACCATCCGTCCGTAAATCGAGCGTATCACACAATACTCTGTTACTATTACATCTGTTACGCCGTGACCTGTAAGAGGGAGCGTACATTTGCGCACCAATTTGCTTTTTCCGTTCTTGTTGAAATGACGGGTAGCTACATATACTTTTTTAGCGCCGACAGCAATATCCATCGCCCCGCCCATGCCGGGAACGCTGACCTGAGGTATCATCCAGTTTGCGAGGTTTCCCTCCTCATCGACCTGCAGCGCGCCCAAAACCGTGGCGTCAACATGTCCGCCGCGCATAATGGCAAAGCTGAGTTCAGACGATATCAATGCGCCCCCCGGAAGGACCCTTACCGGAGTCCCGCCTGCGTCTATTATCCTCAGGTCGTATTTTTCCTCAGTAGAACCTGCATTTATCACGCCGTTTTCGGTCTGCAGTATAAGACGCACCCCCTCGGGCAGACAGCGCGGGACAAGCTGCGGTATTCCGATCCCGAGATTCACCAGATCGCCGTCGTTCAGGTTTGAAGCGATCTTTTTTGCAATGCGGATCTTTGCCTCTTCTTCGCTAAGTTCTGGAAGCATATTCGCTTTTCCCCCTTATCACGAGAGCGTCTATAAAAATGCCCGGAGTCACGACGCTTTCGGGATCTATGCCGCCTACAGGCAGAACTTCATCCACTTCCGCCACGACTGTCTTTGCTGCGGTCGCCATTGTGGGGTTGAAATTCCGGTTTGTGCCGTAATAAATCAGGTTGCCTGCCGCGTCGGCTTTATATGCACGTATGAAGGCAACATCCGCCGTAATAGCTGGTTCTATTATGTAACGCTTCCCTTTAAGCTCAACTGTTTCGCGCCCTTCTTCGTAAATGGTGTCTATGCCGGCAGGGGTCAGGACGCCGCCGAGTCCGGCGCCTCCGGCGCGTATCCGTTCTACAAAAGTTCCCATCGGTATCAGTTCGACCGTGAGCTCTCCGCTTGTGTAAAGCTCCTGAGTCCTTCTGTTCAGTCCTATATGGGACGTTATCACGGAACGGAGACGCCCCTCGGTCACAAGTCTCGCAACGCCTACAGGCCCCTTCACCCTTGTATCGTAATAGCTTGTATCCACGCAGATCATGTCTATAGCGTGGGCACCGCTTTCACAGAGCGCCTCAATAAGCGTGTAGGGCGCGCCGCCGAAGTTGAAGCCTCCAATCATAAGCGAAGATCCTTCGGAAACAAAAGCAGCCGCTTCGGCCGCTGTTATGACAGGCTTTATAAATGGTTTTGCCATTTTCATTAAAACCCCTTTTCGAATTGCTGCGTTCAGTTTTACAGTGTATATTAAGATTGTCAAGAAAAACTTTTCCTGAGGCTGTGCTATCATGTTAAACATAATGAAAGGCGGTCATTATATGGACAGAAATTATCTTTTGTCGATGATAAAAGAACTTGTCTCGATACCGAGCGTCACGGAAAGCGCATCCGAAAGCCTGCCGGGCGAAGCGATATTCGCAAGGCTTTCAAAACTTGCCTATTTCAGGGAGCATCCCGGACATCTGCAGCTGGCCGACACTCCGCTGGAAGGTTCCCCGCACAGACTCAGGTCCCTTGTGGCCAGAGTGGACGCTGCAAAAAAAACATGCCGCACTGTGCTGATGATTGGGCACTACGACGTAGTAGGTATAGAATGCTACGGCGATATTGCAGAACATGCGTTCAGTGTTGACGAACTCGGTAAAATATTTAACGCAGGCGCCGATACGATCTACGGCAGAGGCGTGATGGACATGAAGTGCGGAGACGCGGTAGAGACAGCCCTTATAGAAGAATTTGCGGAAGACCGCGGGCTCTTTGACGTCAATCTGGTTATGGCGCTTGTCGGCGACGAAGAGAATTCATCGGCCGGGATGCGCGGTGTCCTGCCTCTTCTTTCCGCGATGAAGCGGGAGGGACTTGACTTTCTGGCGGCGATAGATACCGAGCCGGGAGAAGCGGGGCAGTCCGGCGCAGTAGGCCCAATGGTGTTCCTAGGCACTCTTGGCAAGATCATGCCTGCTTTTTATGTCAAGGGACGAGGCGCGCACGTCGGCAACTGTTACGACGGTTTTTCCGCGCTGCTTGCAGCCTCCTGCCTGGTGTCATCTGCCGAGGGCGATCCTGCGCTTGCGGATCCGGTCCGCGGGGTCTGCCAGCCTTCGTGGATCTGCCTTGACATGAAAGCTATGCACAGCACCTACAGCGTTACTGTGCCTGATAAAGCCTATGCATATTTCAACTGCTTCACCACAAAGAACACACCGGCGCAGATCATTGTCCAAATGAGGAATATCGCGAGGGGAGCCCTTGAGAAAGCCGCATCTCAGACTGAGGCCTCATACAGGGCGCTTCTTACGATGGGCTACAGCGGCTCGGCATTTACAGGGCAGGCGCCGTCGGTATATACATTTGGAGAATTATGCGCGCTTGCCCGCAGCCGTTTCGGGGAAGAGTTCGATTCTGAGCTCAGGGCCTTTTCCGCAGCGCTTCCTCCCGGGGACATGCGCGAACGCGGCATAAAGATCGTAGATTTCGCGGCCGAACGCAGCGGAGCGGAAGCTCCCTATATCGTAGTGTTCTTCCTGCCCCCGTGGCTCCCGGTGCGTAGCGACTTAACGGAAAGCGGGCGTGATGCCGCCGTGGTACGCGCCGTGCGTGAGACAGAGGCTGAATGCGCCGGCAAATACGGCCTTGAAATGAAAGAAATAGAATTTTTCGCCGGTCTCTGCGACCTGAGCTATGCCGGAGGCAATTTCAGCAGTGCCGATGCAGCTGCCTTTTCCGAAAACATGCCCGGCTGGGGAGAAATATACAGCATCCCCCTCAGGGATATGCAGGAGCTCGGGATGCCTGTCGTCAACCTTGGTCCTAGCGGGGAAGCTCCTCACAGGAAAGAGGAAAGACTCTATCTTTCCTATTCGCTTGACGTTTTCCCGGAGCTCTTAAAGAGCTTGATCGCTAAGATCTCCGCAAATTGTCTGTAAAAGAGGCCGTTTTACAGATATTGTGGTACAATACACGCCATATTGATCTAACGTATGGAGCAAGGAGAGAAAGACCCGCAAATGTACGATGACGACGTTCGAATACGTCCGGCAAAACCGGAAGAAGCCGAAGACCTGGCGGATTTAGCATGGCAATCTAAATCATACTGGGATTATCCGCCGGAAACGATGGAGCTTTTTCGCAGTCTCCTCACGATAAAAGAGGACTTTATCGAAAACAATACCGCATTTCTGATAGAAAATGAAGAGACCGAAGAAATATACGGTTTCTACGTGCTTGAAAAAAAAGACAGCGGCTGGTGGCTGGAGCATATATGGCTGCTGCCGGAAAGAATCGGCACCGGCATGGGCGGCAGGCTCTTTCTTCATGCGTGCGAGATGGCTGAGACCATGGGCGCCCGCGAATTGAATATAATCTCCGATCCCAATACCGAGGAGTTTTATCTGCACATGGGCGCGGAAAGGACCGGCGAGTGCGAAACGCCGGAAATGCCGGGACAGAAAGTACCTGTTCTCAGGATCAAACTGTAATGCTTTATAAATGGCAGGAAAAGGCGCTCGATGCCATCGGGCATGGCAGTGCGATAATATCTGCTCCTACCGGAAGCGGAAAAACGTGGGTAGCCTATATATGGTCCGGCCTGATGGACAGAAACGGTGTGCCGCAGATGCCGTCAGGCCGTGTCATATTCACAGCGCCGATCAAGGCTCTTTCCAACGAACGCTATCTTGACCTGAAGGCAAAGGGATTTGACGTGGGGCTCGAAACGGGCGATTTTAAGAAAAACGCCGGAGCCTCTGTACTTTGCTGCACCCAGGAGATATATACGCTCAAATACGCCCACATCCCGGGGCAGAGCGTGATAATAGACGAATTTCATTTTATATTCAACGATCCCGAACGCGCCCGCGCGTATATCGACGGCCTTCGCCGCACAGACCCGGAAAGCCGCATACTTGTTATGTCCGCGACCTTCGGCAGTCCCGAAAAAGTTCGCTGCTATCTTGAAGAGATGGCGCTGCGCGAATTTTCATTCTTTGAAACAGAAAAGCGCGTCACCAGACTGGTATACCGGCAGCGCGGCCTGCGCTTCTCACAGGTGCATGACGCGCTGGTCTTTGCCTTTTCAAAAAAAGGAGTGGAGTGGCTGGCCTCCCAGATCGCTAAAACGCGCAGGGTGATACCGCGCGCGCACCGCATGAGGCTCGGCGAGATGGCAAAGATCCTTGAAGTGAGCAAGATCCCCGATACGATGCTGCGCGGCGTCGCGATGTACTTCGGTTCTATGCTCCCGAAGGAAAAGCTGCTGGTGGAGATGGCGTTCCGTGAGCGTATCATAGATGTGGTTGCCGGCACCGACGCACTGTCGCTCGGAGTCAATCTCCCTGCCGAGACTGTCGTTTTCGGCCAGATGGCAAAATTTATCGACGGCCCCCTCACCAAGAACGAATTTTTGCAGATGGCGGGGCGGGCCGGACGCAAAGGCTACTTTGATACGGGGTATGTCTCATATATCCCCAGAAGCAAATGCGAAAACTTCGACTACGACACCGGTATACTTTACCTTGAAACACTTGATAAGCCGCGCGAAGAGGCTAAAATAAAACTTCTTCCGGCTATAGGCCGGCTTCTGAAAAAGGAGATTACGGTAGAAGATGAGGCCGCCGTGATAGCGGAATGCTCGATGCCGCGAAGGAGCATGCGCTCAGTCATTAAAGAGGTAAACGGCGCATTGAACGATATCTCGCAGTCACTGCTGCAGATCAAGGACCAGAAGGAGCGCCGCCGCGTCAGGAAGATACTCGGCGATATATGGAGCGATGAGATGGAGATGAGCTCCAATATCGGGATAGCGCGCCTTTTTGCCGAAGAAGGGACTCCTGACGCTCTTAAATGCGCCGAAATGCTCAAAAAGACAGAAAGAAACTATCTTCAGGCACTGCTGAAGGTAAAGCGCTTCGCCAACCGCCTGCCTGAAGATTACCGCTTCTCGAACATGGAAGAAATAGACGCCGCCGTCAACAGGATAGATACGTCGGTGTTCGGCTTCGAAGACAAGATACAGAAGATAAAACTTACCGAAGAGGGGCAGGAAGAATGAACATGGCGTGCTTTTCCTGCCGCATCATGCAATGATCGACTTACGAACTTTTTTCGCAGCTGTTATCAGTCTACTATAAATAATTTAACGCCGTTGGGTGAAAAGGAGCGGTGCCTGTTTTTCTCGTCGTCCTGCGCGACATAGCCCATGCCGGCGCTCAGTTCTTCTTTGCTTCCGTCCTCCAGCTCCGAGATGACCGAGCCTTCAAGGACAAAAAGCACATGCCCGCGCGGACACCAGTGATTTGCAAGGTAGCCGGCGCTGTACTCCACCACCCTCGCGCGTACGTTGCCCTTTTCGAAGGTCCGCCATACGGCCTCGCCGCTTTCCCCGGCGTGACGCTCTTCTTTTATTTTATTCCAGTCTACGCACTGATAAGGAACTCCCTCGATCTTCATCATATCCGCCTCGCAGTCGATATGTTTTATATCTGAATTATATCAGGATTATAATAATTCAGCCGCCGGATAATACGGAAGAGGAGCGTGATCAATATGCTGATTCAGTAAACTGCAGCTAATTTTCACGACCGCCCGGCTTTAATTCAGACAGAAGCTCAAAAAATTGCTTAGCCCGAGCCCTGCCGCACAGATGCAGGATTTGTTGATTCCTGAGGCGGCAAAATTGTCCGTTAAGAGCTTTTTCCCGCAGGCGCAAAGACGCACGTTACCGGCTGTGTCAAAAGAACAGCCCTGATATCCTGTCAGGTTCGAGACGGGAGCCTCATTCCGGGGCGCGCCGCGAATTCCTGAACAGCCGGAGAAATAGTTTATTACCGGGAAGATACAGGACAGAAGCTTTTTCCGTCTGAAGGGTTCTAAGAAGCGCCTGCAGCCGAAATGGACAGCAAAAGATCCACTGCATACGCATATATGAAAGAGATACAGAAAAAAGAGAACAGCAGGCCTGGCAACAGAAGACAGTCATTTGAGTCCAGCATATTAAACTTGTAAGTGTAAATTAATTTTTACTTGACAAAACTTCAATGTGGGATAACAATATTAGCCGGAAACATCAAAAAATTGCTTAACGGTAATTTTAATAATGTTTCCTTTGCTTATCACTTTCAACAGTCGTTTTTATATTTTAACCCGCCGCAAGTAAAGCGGCGTAAGACCAGGGGGGTAGAGAGGGAATGTCTCTGATCGAAAAGCATCCGATTCTGGATTACAGACACGGACGGGAAGTAACATTCACCTTCGACGGGAAAGAGCTGAAG
>JAEEYY010000052.1 GCA_016288355.1 Synergistes sp. | reverse complement strand
GTAAAAGGACCCAAATGTCAAAAATACGGTTATTAACGCTGTATGTTCCCAATACACACATAATCAGGATCACAGGGTAGAGCACCTGAGCCGGAACATGAAGTAAGCGGATGAATACACGGATAAGCAACAGCGCTACAATGACCATGACGATGTTCGATAACGCGTAGGCAATGAACATCGAGCCCACGACGTCAGTGTTCAGCTTGAACATCAATGGACCAGGCTGGAGACCATGAATGACCAGTCCACCCATCAGTATTGAAGTAACTAAATCACCAGGAATGCCCAATGTCATCATCGGGATCATTGCACCGCCGTTGACTGCGTTGTTTGCCGACTCAGAGGCGGCGATACCCTCAATGCGTCCGTTCCCAAATTCTTCAGGATTCTTGGATAATGCTTTTGTTTGTGAATAAGCAAGCATCGCTGCGGTTGACTGGCCTACACCAGGTAGGATACCAACGGCGGTGCCGATTAATGAACCGATAGTCAAGGCTAGTCCGGATTTTTTGATACTGGACCATGATGGGATCAATGGTACTCGTTCCTGCATCTGAGTAAATTCACCTTTGGTACTCAGACCACGCACTTGTGTGAGCATTTCACCGAGAGCAAAAAATCCCATTAATGTTGCTAACGTTGGGAAGCCAGAATTCAACTGCCAAAAGCCAAATGTAAATCGGGAATCACCCATAACAGGATCTATGCCGCACATTGCCAGAAAAATGCCTATGACTGCCGAGATCAAACCTTTAATAAGGTCTTTACTGGCTAAGCTTACGACTACGCTTAAACCCATAATGCCAAGCGCGGTGTATTCCCATGGTCCAAAAATTACAGCAACCTTGGCCAGCAGAGGCGCAATCGTTACAAGAACAAACATACTGAAGGTGCCACCGATAAACGAAGCAAAAATCCCCATGGAAAGAGCTTCGGCAGCACGTCCTTGCTTCGCCATTGGTGACCCATCAAAACACGTCACGATTGACGCAGAGGTGCCAGGGATGTTTAACAGGATTGCTCCGTAAAGTCCGCCCGAAATACCACCCACGTAGATGCCTATCAAGGTCGAAAGGCCCTGAATAGGTGACATCATATACGTAAGAGGCAAAATCAATGAAACGCCAAGCGCTGCTGTCAGTCCTGGAATACATCCGAAGATCAGGCCAAGGATGACGCCGGCTGTCAGTAACGGGAAAACGGTAGGATCAGCGAAGAATGTATGCAGGCCAGTTCCCAGAGTCGAAAGGATTTCCATTGATGCCCAACCCTCCTGAAGAAAAAGGCCGGAGCGATTAAGGCTCCGGCCGTAAACAATGCATAATCGCCTTACTTTTTAACGGTGTAGCGATCAAGCAGATCTTTGTAATAGGCCGTATTGTCGCCAACCCATTTGCGAGTTTCAGCACTGCCCCAGGCAACAGGCTCGATGCCCATATCTTCAAGATAGACGCGCTTAAACTCGGGGTTGTTCAATCCCTTCATGAAGGCGGCTTCGAGGAAATCAACGACTTCCTGAGGTGTTCCCTTGGGAGCCCACACACCACGCGTACCAAGGCAGCCAGTTACATCATAACCAAGTTCTTTCAGCGTAGGAACATCAGGCATGAAAGGCGAACGCTCTGCTGAGAAAACGAACAAAGGAACCAGATCTCCAGCAGCAATCAACGCGCGATTTTCGGAAATAGTGGCGATGAGAGTTTCGATATGTCCACCAAGGAGCGCCGCACGGGATTTTGTAGCACTGTCGAAAGAGACGTAGTTCAGGTCAACCTTTGCAGAATCCATGACAATAAGCGCGTTGACATACATCGTGCTCATGCCGGAAGAACCGACGCGGATTTTACCAGGGTTAGCCTTCGCGTACTCGAAGAACTCCTTGGCGGTCTTATAGGGTGCATCCTTGCCAACACAGAACATGGGATTGTCAACGCCCATAACACAGATGGGGATCATATCGCTAGTTACACCAGCAGGAAGCTGATTCTTCAGTTCGCCGACCACCATACCGGCTGGCGTGTTCGCAAGAAGCGTGTAACCGTCAGGACGGCTGTTGTACACTTCCATGACACCGATCGAAGAACCACCGCCAGGCATATTGACGATAACAGCAGGCTGACCGAAATCAACAAACTTCAGCAGCGTGCGAATCGTCAAATCTCCACTGCCGCCAGCACCAAAAGGTACCACGACCTTGATAGGACGACGGGGAAAATCTGCGGCAATAGCAGCGGTACCCGTTACTACAAGAGCAATAGCAAGGACGAAAGAAAGAAAGCGACGCGATTTCATGAACAACACACTCCTCAAACGATCAAGATTACTTCCGTACACCGCACGGAAGGCGAAACCTAATAAATGAGTGATTCGATCAGTGAGCCGACAGGAAGATAGACACTCAAAACGCGGCCGAATACGAAATAGAAGATGGTCGTCAAGATAACTGACATTAAGAAATATTTCATCGCAGTCATCATCATTCGAGCGTTTTTACGTTCTTCTTCGTTCAGGGCCAGCCAGTGATAGTAAGTAATGAGCACCGTCAAGAAAACTGCTGTACATGGTGCGAACCCCAGATAGTTGAGTCCGTACAGGTAGAGTACTAATGCTGTTACAGAGACGATTGATGCAAATGTCAGCAGGGGAGTTCCTTTGACCTGGTCTCTCTTTCGTAATGTGCGTAGAAGAAGGATCAGAGAAAGAATGAACAAAATCACAGCCCAGATTCTTGAGTAGACTGATGACTTTGCAAGTGGATGAACTGCCTCAGAGGTTGAATCAAAAGTGCCGCTGTAACAGTAAATTGCGATGCTGAGTACAATCAGAAAGACTGACCAAATCAGGTCTTTGTGAAAGTTCTTCATGACATCCTCCATCAGCCGATCGTCTTTTCAAAGAGACGGACAACATTCATGCCGATGATTTTTTTAATGTCTTCGTCTGAGTAGCCTCGTTTTACAAGAATTCTTGTAACGTTTGGCATCTCGGCTGGATTCTCAAGGTAATCTACGTATTCACCATTCCAAGGAATATCAGGATGTCCCATCATGCGGGAAATGCAACGATGGAGATCGAGATGATTTCCGAAAAACGCATCAGTCCCCACTGCTACATGGTCTATTCCCATCACTTCAACGCAATGGTCAATCTGATCAGCAATGTCGAATATAGACTGGTATGGCTTGTCTGAAGTCACGTTCGGCACTGACTGAATTGCAAAGACCCAATCGGCTTCGGCCATCTTTTTCAATAGATCATCACTTTTAGCCTTTGGGTGATTGCGCAGTGCTTTGGGGATAGAATGACTCACACAGCATGGCGCATCAGAAATCTCAAGAGTATCGAGAATCGCCTGATCTCCGCTGTGAGCAAAATCCATAAGAATCCCCAGTTGGTTCATGCGTTTGACTACCTTGCGGCCGAATTTGCTCAATCCGGCATCGTAATCCTCAGAAGAACCGTCTGCGATGGTGTTGCGCTGGTTGTAGGACAGTCCAAGCACTCGTACGCCCAAACCGTACAGTACGTCGAGACGATCGATTTCATTACCGATAACGCCAGCGTTTTCGACGTCAGCAAAGATAGCACAACGCCCGGTTTCTTTTGCTCGGTAAATATCTGCTACACATGTACCGGGGATTGTAACTTCGGGATGCTTCATTAGATCTGCCTGACGAATACCCAAATCCCAGATGATGTCCTCAAACTGCCAGGAGTTGGGGCTGCTTCTTCGTCCCGCGCTGCCGCCATAACCATTGACACAGGCGGTCATGCCAGACTTCTTAATACCCTCGAATCCCCAGGCTATACGACCGCTCCGGGCGTATGTTTCAAAATCACGCAGCATATTTGCAGCCAAACGGTGCGGGTGATTGTGAAGATCAATAACGATACTCTCTTTGTGAAGTTTCATTGCCCTATTTTCCAGATCACAAGGCAGTTCGAAAGTGTGCGACCATTGATTTTTGACATCGGAGGCCAATTCAACCGGAATAACTTGAGGATCCTGAAGGTACGCGTAAGGTTCCATTGAGGCCATTTGGGACACCATCCTTCTTAATGGGGATTGTCAATGAGTCATGAAATCTTCTATGAGGCGCAGAAAAACATTTACGCCGACAGGTAATGACCGCAAATCGGGTTGGAAGGTCGGAGAATGTGTAGAGCCTTTTCGAACTTCACCGGGTGTGGTAATACCAAGACGCATTACCCCAGCAGGCTTAAGTTGCGCATAAAAGGCAAAATCCTCACCACCGGTACGCGTTTTTAATTCTTTCACATTCTCAGGTCCCAAGACTTCTCGCGCTGCTGAGCGGATTAGGTCTTCTGCTTTGTCTGCAATCGGGCACGAAGGCGCTCCGATATGGTAATTCAGGTTGACTTCAATATGGAAAAGGGTAGCAATTGAATCGCAGACTTCTTTCATACGTCGCATGACCGTCTCCTGCACGTCCTTTTTAAACGTACGGACTGTACCGGACAATTTTGCAACGCTCGGCAGAATATTTGGAGCTGAACCAGCGTTGAAGGTGCATACTGAAAGTACCGCTGCCTCACGGCCGTCTATATCGCGTGAGACGATTGTCTGGAGGGCGTCAACGATACGTGAACCCGCAACTATCAGATCTTGAGTCTGATAAGGACGGGCACCATGCCCTCCCTTGCCATGTACCTCTATAAAAAACTCATCTGAATTCGCGTGACTGAATTCTCTAAAGACGCCAACTTCGCCCACATGCATATCGGGGTCACCATGAGACATGAGAATCATATCAACATCAGGATTATTCAAGACCCCTGCCTCGATCATTGCTTTTGCGCCTTCTAGTGTTTCCTCCGCTGGCTGGAATATAAATTTAAGCGAACCTTTCATTTTAGAAGCAAGATCACTCTCAATGACCTTCTTCATTACACCGAGCATAACAGTTGTGTTCAAGTCATGACCACAAGCGTGCATCACGCCTTTGGTCAGAGAGTGCCATTCGACCGGAGCAGCTTCATCGATAGGCAGTGCATCCATATCTGTGCGAAGTGCTAAAACAGGACCTGGTTGCGTGCCTTCTAAAACGAATACAGCTCCAACATCGAGTCCTTGAAGCTTCTCAGGCGTTAGTCCCATTTCTGCTGCACGAGAGCATACATAACAGGTCGTACGCTGCACGTTCATGCCTAATTCAGGATGACGGTGAAGCTCCTTGTACGTTTCCTCAAGCCAAGTTGTAAATGAAGGCTCAAAAGTCTGAAAAATCTTCATGTAGATCAACTCCTTCACGGCTAGTCAGAAAAAATATTTGATGATAGAATCGTATTTCAGACCATCATTCTAAATTACGCACATTTATTATCACCAAGAAGAGTCAATTTGTCAAGCGTTTTGTCTAAATTTTGTGGCTATTGTCCTGTGAAGATTTTGGGTGTAAAAATAGGCATGTTATCCGGTGCTTATTTGTTGATAAAGAGAGGAGTGGTTATCATCGCTATTTCAGATGAATTTCAAAATAAGCCAATTAGCAAGGAGGCTGAACGTTATAATGCTTCACTTTCAGCCAGTCTTGATATACTTGATTATATTGGTGAGGTGGGAAGAGGCGCTACTCTTGCGGAACTTCGGCATGCATTGAAACTGAATAAATCCCGTGTTATGCGTTTGTGTGGAACTCTCTGTATGAAGGGGTATCTTTCTTATGATGCAGAGATGGAATTTTACTCGCTTGGTCCACGTTTATTGACACTTGGCAAGGTCTATGAACGAACTGCATCCTGTATCGGTATTCTTAGGCCTGTTTTAGAAGAAATAGAGGAAAAGCTCCACGAAACAATTAGTTTTCATGTTAGACGAGGAGATCGGCGATTCTGTTTATGTGCTGTTGAGAGCCGTTCACAAGTCCGATATATTATGAATGAAGGTTCTGAGAGCCGTTATCCTTTTGGTTCGATCTGGAAAGTCCTGATGGCTTACGGAACAGAGGAACTCCGTCAGCAGATATATTCAGAAACTCCGTTTCAACCGGAAACTCCATTCAGTGCAGTAACACGCGAGGCACTCGAAAAAGTTGTAGCATATACGTTAGATCGCGGATATTGCCTTACTGATGGAGATCACGATGTCGGTTCAATGGGCATATCTTTTCCTGTTTTTAACTCTGATGGTTCATTAAAAGGGGTTCTCTGCCTTTCTGGTGTTACAGAAAGAATGACTGATGAAGTGATAAATCGTGCTGTTCCGTATCTCCGTGAACAAGCTAAACGTCTAAGCAGGCTTTTAGAAGGGTTAGTCATTCGTGTTTGAGAATTGTTGTATATCATCAAATGATTTTGCTATTAATTATTAAGCCGCCGAACGTGGATTATGAACTGCACCCCGTCAAGAGGACAAAGAAAAAACAAAATATTTGTCACGGCCAGTCGGTACGACTGGCCGCTTTTTATGCGGCGTAATAGATTTGATGTTTCTCCATGGGAGTAAGGATCCCCAGGTTTCTTTGAAGCCTTTCGTTGTTGTAATAATCCATGTATGTCCGGATCATTTGAACAAGAGCTTCCCGGCTGGTAAACTTTCTGCCGTAGTAGCGCTCCCGTTTCAGAATTCCCCAAAATCCTTCCATCGGGCCGTTATCAATACACTTGGCAACTCTAGACATGCTTTGGGTGATACCTGCCTCCGTCAGTTTTCTGTGAAATGCCCTGCTTGTGTACTGAAATCCCCGATCACTGTGGAGGAGTGGATGAGCGCCTCGATTCTGCCGTATGGCTCTGTCCAATGTCGAGAAGACGAGTTCGTTGGCGTTTCTGTCTCTGATCTGATATGCTACGATGCGTCGGTCGTAGAGGTCAATAACAGCACTGAGATAGATTTTATGTACGATGATGTCGTCTTCCTTTCGTTCTGTCCACTTGAACTCAGTCACGTCGGTCAGCCATTTCTGGTTGGGAGCTTCGGCATGAAATTCGCGGTTAAGGAGGTTCTGTGCAATATGCTGCGGGCTTCCTGCCAGGCGTGTGCAACCGTTATTTGCGTACTTGATGGTGGATTTGATGTCCAGAGCACGACAGATGCGCAACACTCGTTTGTCGTTGACACGAATGTCATGGTATCGTTCGAGTTCGTCTCGGATACGACGATACCCTTTGTCCGGACTGGCGGCGTAAATCTGCTCTATGATCCGGGCAATCTTCTGATTCTCCTCTGTC
>JAEEYY010000051.1 GCA_016288355.1 Synergistes sp. | reverse complement strand
GGCGACGAATACGAAAAAGCAGAGAAAAAAGAAAGCGGATCTTGATATTTCGAAAACAGCGTTCATGTCGTAAAATGATGCCCCTCACAGAACTTCGGAATAAGACAGCTATATTATATTATAACCGCGCGGGAAAATAGTTAGACGGCAAGGCGGCGAGCAGGCGTTATGATGCGGCTGTCATTCGGCATGAGAAAAAAGGCACTGAGGATTCCCCGCCTGTTTCAAGCGAACAGATCCAATAATATTTTTATCATCAGAATTATGAATACGCCGATCATCATCGGGCGTATGAATCCCGAACCTCTTGTAAACGCCATATGGGCGCCGGCATAACAGCCCGCTATGCGGCACAGCGAAGCGGGTATCGCCATTGAGTATAAAACATTTCCAGAGGCTGCAAAGGTCGGGAGCGCCGCGGCTTTGGAAGCAAGGTTAAGCAATTTGGCGCTGCCGGAAGCGATATAAGGTCTCCTCCGGCTTACGCGTCTGCGAAACCGTCTGTGAATACGAAAAAACATTAGAAAAGCAGTGACATATCCGATATCTCAAGCAAAGCGTCCGCGGCGTCTCCTTCAGAATATAAACGGGCTCGGGCTGCAGGATATCATAATATTATCCGGTTCATCCCGGGTAACTTTTACGCCGCGCCATGCGCTCTCTTTCACTTGACAATAATGCTGCTTCGGTTACGATATGATTATAGTTCTGATCGGTTTTTTAAATAACTTAAGACAAAGGTGTGATGAATATGGCGAACATAGACATGAAAGCAATGTTTTCACTGACATACGGGATGTATATAGTCAGCACGGAGTATAACGGCAAACTGAACGGTCAGGTGGCCAACACCTGCATGCAGATCACTTCTGAGCCTCTGTGCGTGGCCGTATGCATAAACAAGGCGAACCTGACCACGGAGCTTGTCTCGTCAAGAGGCGCGTTCTCCGTTTCGATAATGGAGCGCGAAGTGCCTATGACATTTATCGGACAGTTCGGCTTCAAGTCAGGGCGCGATATCGACAAATTCGCCGGAGTAAAATACAGGATGTCCGAGGGCGGGACGCCGCTTATCGAGGACTGGTGCGCGGCCGCTTTTGACGCGAAGGTGGTAAGGACCGTCGAGATGCCGAGCCATATACTTTTTGTCGGAGAGGTCCGCGAATCGGTATTCTTCAGAGAAGCTCCTCTTCTGACATACAGCGACTATCACACGATCAAGAAGGGCAAGTCGCCGAAGACCGCGCCGACCTTCGGCTTCAATACGCTCAAATAGATGGAAAGACCGCTGGAGAGCGCAGCTGCAAGAGCCGCAGGAGCAGCTGTATTTGAAGGCATTTATTCCAGGTACAACAAAAGAGAGTATGTCTCTCCCGATCCGCTGCAGTTTCTGTACGATTACGAGTCAGCCGCGGATCGGGAGGTCGTCGGCCTTATAGCCTCCGCTCTGGCCTACGGCCGCGTCGCCCAGATATTAAAAAGCGTCGGCCGCGTGCTGGAAGTCCTTGGGGATCACCCGGCGGATTTTCTTAAAAATACTGAGCGCGGCGAATACGAAAGAAAGCTCGCCGGCTTCGTTCACCGCTTTACAGACAGCGCTTCTCTCTGCTCTTTCCTTTACGCTGCGGGAGAAGCCCTTCGCAGTTACGGCTCTTTGGAGAGGCTCTTCATGAGCGGCTGGAGGGGCGATATCTGTGAAGCCATCGAGAATTTCGTCAGCGTCATGAACCGTTTTGCCGGATGCGGCAGTTCTTTTCTGCTGCCCTGCCCGTCGAAGGGCAGCGCCTGCAAGCGTATGGCGCTTTACCTGCGCTGGATGGTAAGGCATGACGACGTAGATCCGGGAGGGTGGAGCGGCATACGGCATGCTGATCTTATCGTTCCGCTCGATACCCATCTTTTCAATATCAGCTGCACTTTGGGGCTCTGTTCGTTAAAAAGCGCAAGCGGCAGGGCCGCGGCGGAGATAACAAAGAGCTTCAGGGATATCTGTGCCGACGACCCTGTGAAATATGATTTTTCGCTGACGCGCTACGGGATAAGGGACGACATGACGCTTGAGGAGCTCTTCGCGAAATGGCACTGCGCAGCAAAACGGGGCTGAGTCCTTTTATGTTTACCGTGCGCTGCCGTGATGATATAATTTCACAAAACAGAAAGGGGCTGCGGCGGTGATGATTTCTTCGATACTTCCTTACTGGGATCAGAATATCGACCTCGATATAGCGCCGTGGGTGCCTTATGGCAAGGATTTTTCGCCAGTTTCGGTGAACAGTCTTTACAACCCGCTGCTTGGCGGAGTTGCCGGGCTTGCTTTCGAGATGAAAAGCGAGTTTCTGTATCTGAGGAGTTTTAAGAGCGGCAATATAGGCACGATGGCAAGGCAGAATATGATTGATCCGGAGCGCAACCAGATGACCGAGCTCGGCTTTACGATGGTATTCGCCTACTCTGAGCAGCTTGAGCGCTCAGTCATCTCTCTTCTGCATAAGTTCCCTGGGCTTATGGCAGGGCTTACGCTCTGCGATATCTGGAACGGTGACGTACTTGTCGACGAATGCAAGGTCCTGATGCTGATAGACGAGGATCCTTTCTTCAACGAGGCGGATTTTATGCAGTCGCTTTACAGCACGTTCCGGAAATTTTCCGGGCGTGAAGGATCCGATATCTCGTTTTTCGCGGAAAAGTTTGGATACAGGCGCTGCTCCATCAGCTACGAGACAGACGATCTGACGCAGATGCGTGTGACGCAGGCACTCTTCGATATCGAGCTCGACGCCACCAAAGAAGTTCTGGGCCCCGTGCCTGAGCTGAAGATACCTCTTTTGGCCTCTATAGGCGCCTGCAGGGACGAAAAATAAAAGCAAGCCGGGAGCAGCGCTCCCGGCATAATTTTTGCTGTTTCTAATTCTCTTGTCAGTTTTCCGCAAGTATCTTTGAAAGCTTTGCGTCGTCTATGTTGCCGCCGGATATGATTATTCCGGTCTTGCGGCCGCGCACCGGCGCTCTTCCAGAGAGGACTGCGGCCACGCCCACGGCGCCGGCGCCTTCTGCTATGCAGCGCTGCTCTTTGTGCAGAAAGGCTATTGCCTCTTTCATCTCTTTTTCAGTTACTTCGATTATGCCTGTGACGCGCTTTTTCGCAAGCGTGAGCGTACTTTGCGGGATGTCGCCGTAAAGGCCGTCGGCAAGCGTATTGCTGTAGTTTATTTCCTTTACTTTGCCGTCCTTCCATGACGCGGCCCACGGGTTCGCGCGTTCGCTGTGCACGCCCCATATCTCAACGTCGGGATTAAGCGCTTTGGCCGCTATTGAGATGCCGTTCAGAAGACCTCCGCCGCCTGCAGGGACAAGAAGCAGCTCTATATCGGGCTCGTCAGAGAACATTTCTATTCCCGCGCTGCCCTGGCCGGCGATAACGTACGGATCCTCGAATGACGAAACATAGGTGGTTCCGTGCATTTCGGCGTATTCATGAGCGGCATGCTCCGCAAAGTTGTAGTCTCCTTCGGTCGTAATGAGCTCGACGAAGCTGCCGCCGAGCCACTTGATCGCGCTTTTTTTCGTTTCAGGGCAGTCGCGCGGTACGAAGATCCTGGTTTTTATGCCGAGCTGGTTTGCCGCCATGGCTACGCCCTGACCGTGGTTGCCGCTCGAGCAGGTCACAACGCCTAAGGAGCGCTCATTTTCGCTGAGCAGGTTCATCTTGTAAAGGGCTCCCCTTACCTTGAAGGAGCCGCACATCTGCAGGTTTTCCAGCTTAAGATAGACAGGGGCTCCGGCTTTTTCGCTAAGCGCCCTGGAATATTCGGTCGGGGTATGTCTCACTCTGTTTTTCAGGAATTTGTAAGCTTTCATTACATCTGTAATGCACGGATCAAAAGGCAGTTTATCCATCGATTTCTCTCCTCTGTCTTAAAAGGTAGCTCCGCGATAAAAAGATAATAACATATAATAGCACTGTTGTGTCTTATTCCGATACTGTGTCCTCCGGCTGCAGATACTGAGCCATGCGCAGCGATATTCCCGTCAAGGAAACTTCAGGGATTTTTTATGGGCAATATGCAAAAAAAGTAAAAATATGAGATAATTACCCATGGACTAATAGGGTAAAATATTGTACTTGAATTGATTTGGAGGAAACCCTGATGACGATAAGGATTCAAAGCGAAGACTTGAACACAGAAGTTTTTTCCGCGATAGGCATTATCTTGCAGTCCGGCGAACCTGAGTCTCTTCCCCTAGGTCCGCTTCGCGGCGATATACGCGAATTCTGCCGGCGAGTCGTCGTAAATGAAAGGTTTAAAGCTGACGAAGACTCGCTGCTAGTGATTCCGTCAGCAGATAAAAACATCCGATGCGTTATCTTAGCCGGCACCGGCAGCGGGGAAGAGAGCACGCTTGATTCGCTGCGCTGCGCCGCTTTCCGGATAGCGCGCGCCGCGGCGGCAAAGGGCCTTCCGTCGCTTTACCTTACGATGCCGGATGCGGGGGACGAAAACAGATCCCGCGCTGCTGCCGAAGGAATAGCTCTTGCATCTTACCGTTTCTGCAAATATATTGAAAAAGACGAAAAAGACAGCTTTGCCCCGGCAAAAGATATAGTCATAGCCGGCGGAAACGAAAAGGGAGCTGCCCACGGTGAGATCATG
>JAEEYY010000050.1 GCA_016288355.1 Synergistes sp. | reverse complement strand
TCCCGGTGCAGCTGCAGGATCATACCCGGGCGGACCGGGATATAGTCATAGTTTTCATGCACAGTTTTCAACACGTCACGATAACCGGCGATCTCGCGTTCATTCCGCCCCGTGGGCGTCGTTTTGTTCATCACGATCTTTTTCAGACGGTCGTCGGTCGTGATGATGCCCTCAATGCGGTTGGACGCCTCAGTGCTCTGGATCTTCGCGATCTCCAGCAACTTGGCCAGCGCATCTTTCTGAGCTTCGATAAACAGATTCTGCTGTCCTTTCATTTCGTGGATCTGTACCAGGTATGACACAATCTCCGGAGACAGCAGTTTCTTGTATTCATTTTTGTAATTCAATGTTCTCATTCATTATCCTCTTTTCAGAGTGCAACATAGTCATTTGAACCTATTTTGACATAATTGCATTTTATCACGCAAAGTATCACAGCACAAGATTAATACAGTCATTTTTACACCAAATGACTATATTAATCTTGTGCTGTGACTATAATAAAGATTATGGGTTTGAACTGATCATTGCAGCATCTTGCCCTTCGGGCAGTCTGCACGCGCGCAGGCGCGCTATAGAAAAACAGAAGAACTGCCCCTTTGGTGAGCAAGCTCCCCCGGGGCAGTTCTTCTGTTTTTCTGCATCGCTTGTTGCGTTCGCGATCATTCGTACTCGACTGTTGCGGGCGGCTTGGGCGTGAAGTCGTAAAGGACGCGGTTGATGCCCGGAACTTCTGTCGTGATGCGCTGTACGAGTCTGTCGATCAGGTCTGCCGGCAGGTGCTCAACGGTCACTTCCATAACGTCGGTCGTATTGATCGCGCGGATGATGCACGGCCAGTCGAAGGAACGCTTGCCGTCGCGGACACCGGTGGATTTGAAATCCGGAACGACGGTGAAATACTGCCAGACTTTGCCTTCAAGACCCGCGTTCGCAAATTCCTCGCGAAGGATCGCGTCGGATTCTCGGACCGCTTCCAGGCGGTCACGCGTGATCGCGCCGGGGCAGCGCACACCGAGTCCCGGACCCGGGAACGGCTGACGGTCGACCATATTAGCGGGCAGACCGAGCTCACGCCCGACGACACGGACTTCGTCCTTGAAGAGGATCTTGACCGGTTCTACGAGTTCAAAACGGGAGGCGATGTCTTCCGGAAGACCACCGGCGTTGTGATGGGCCTTGATGCCCGCCTCGCTCTCGAGGATGTCCGGCCAGATGGTTCCCTGCGCAAGGAACTCAATGCCTTCCAGTTTTCTTGCCTCATCCGCGAATACGTCGATGAACTCTTCGCCGATGATGTGGCGTTTCTGTTCGGGATTGCTGACACCTTCGAGCTTGTCGAGGAAGCGGTCAACAGCATCCACATAAATAAGGTTCGCGTTCATCTCGTCACGGAAGACTTTGATGACCTGTTCCGGCTCGCCTTTGCGGAGAAGACCGTGATTGACGTGGACACAGACAAGCTGCTGTCCCACTGCCTTTATAAGAAGGGCCGCAACGACCGACGAATCGACGCCACCGCTCAGCGCGAGAAGAACTTTTTTATCTCCGATCTGGGCACGGAGTTCACTGATCTGTTCGTCAATAAATGCTTTCGCGAGCTCCGGCGTATTAATACGCTTCATATCATCAGGTCGTCTGTCCATGTGTTTCCTCCTGTTGTCTTTTATTGCTTTCTTTATTTCCGGTTTTTTATTTTACCATCCGCTGCAGGGTCCTGTCACTTCCAAATCAGTGTTTCGGACATATGCCCGGCCGTTCACAGTTCCACGCGTCCCGCGTACTCGATCTTGCTTTCAGAATAGACAAAGATGCGGTCACCGCCGAGCAGGATATCTTTGCCGTGCGGAATCACGGTCTTGTCTTTCCTGCGGCCCATGACGATCAGCGTCTGTCTTGAGACATCGAGATCTTTGACGCGCTGCCCGACCCACGGATGGTGAGGCCCGAGCACGATCTCCTGCAGGTCTATATGCTCTCTGTCCGGATACGGTTCCGCTCCAAGCACGAGGGTATCGCCGGACAGCAGCAATTCTTCCCCGTGCGGGACCAGCGTATCGCGTCCGCGGCGGATGGCTGCCGGGATCAGACCGTGCGGAAGGATGATCTCGTCGACCCGCTTCCCGACCCAGGCGTCATTTGCCACAAGATGGACGCGGATAAAACGCACGTCGGATTCAGCGATGTATTCACTCCTGCGCTTCAGGACAGAATACTGCTCCACGAAGCCCGCGGAAATAATACCGGTCGGGATCGCGACCATGCCAACGCCGAGGAACGTAAGGATGATACCGAAAACGCGGCCCAAAGCCGTGATCGGATAAATGTCGCCGTAGCCGACGGTCAGCAGCGTCGATACCGCCCACCAGATGCCCGAAAACGCGTTGCGGAATACATCCGGCTGCGCTTTGTGTTCCAGGGAATACATGCAGAGCGAAGACGCGAGCATCAGCACGATCAGGATAAATAAAGAAGACAGGAGCTGCTGCTTTTTATTGATGATGACTTCGGAAATGACGTTCAGCGAATCGTAATAGGCGCTCAGGCGGAACAGGCGGAAGATCCGCACGATCCGGAACATCCGGAAGGCCACGATGCCCGCCGGGAAGAAAATCGGCAGAAAATAGGGAAGGAAGGACAGAAGGTCCACGATCCCCGTAAAGGATACGGCATAGCGGAGGACAGCTTCTTTTTCGGGATACTGCGGGCGCAGGTATTTTGCCGTCAGGAGCCGGAGCACATAATCGAACGCGAAGAACAGCACCGTAACGAGTTCGACCAGGTCAAGGATCCCGCCGAATCTTGCCTCGACCGTATCAAAAGTAAATAAAACACTGGCGATGAGGTTGACCACGATCGCCAGCACGATGAGGAGATCGTAACCGCGGGACAGACGGTCTTCGCCTGCGCCGACTTCTACGATCTCAAATAATCTTTTCTGTTTTTCTTTCCAGGTTTTTCCAGTCATACACCAATCCGGCCTGCCGCGGGATGCCTTTCCTATACGCCGCCGTAG
>JAEEYY010000049.1 GCA_016288355.1 Synergistes sp. | reverse complement strand
CGTCTTTAACCATTTTCCTGTTTTTGTTCTTAATTAAAGTCTCCGAGGTATACCGGTACCGGTCCTTCCATCTTTATCGCGTCTTTCGGGCAAAGCGCTGCGCACAGTCCGCAGCCGTCGCACTTGTTCGGGTCGATGGATGATTTCTTTTTGCCGCCATCTTCCGTGATCTTGATGGCGTCATAGAAGCACCAGCTCGGGCACATTCCGCAGCCGATGCATTTCGCCGGGTCCACCTTGCTTATCGCCTTGTGTTCGCGGTCCACTTTGTCCCAGGTGATTATCTGCGGCAGCGTTATTCCGCGAAGTTTGTTGATATCGTCTACGTTATGGTCGATAAGATATTTCTCTACTCCGTCTATGAAGTTCTTCACTTCCGCAAACTGCTTCGGCCCGTACATTATCGCTGTGCATGTCTGCACTGTCGTCGCTCCTCACATGATGCACTTGATCACGTCTTCCCAACTGAAAATGCCGTTTGTCGCCGATATCGGCATATGGTACGCTGACGCTATCTTTGCTATCCATTTCAGCGTGATCGGGCGCATCCACGGGCCGCCCACTCCGGCGTATCCGCCGTGGAGGATGGGGCGCCCCGTCTCTATGTCGACGTCAAGCGCCGAGAAACGGTTGACTACCGTAAAGCCCTTAGCTCCTGCCGCTTTGCAGCGTCCTGCCACGTCCACGATGCTTACCGCTTCGCTCGTAAGCTTTACGAACACGGGTATCTTTACTGCGCTGCATACGATGTTGGTTACTTCGGCCGCAGCCTCAGGCGAGTTGCCGAGTTCCTGACCGCTCTTGTAACCCAGATCCTTCGGATGCGGGCAGCCAAAGTTCAGCTCTATCATTGGCACGCCAGTGTCTTCCATGCGTTTGCCGAGTTCCGCCCAGCTCTCTCTCGAGTTGCCGGAGATACTTCCTACCAGCGTGCAGTTTCTTGCGTCACACTCTTTTTTTGCTATCTCCATCTCGCGCATCCACTGCTCTGTATCGTAGGTAGCAAGGAATTCGCAGGAGTAGTTCGAGTAGATGTTCGGCCAGCCTTTTTTGTGCAGCACCGTAAAGCGCGGCGATACGTATTTCTGCGCCAGCGGCTCGGGGCTGAATGTTTTAGCTATTACTCCGCCCGCTCCCGATTCGGCGCAGCGGCGCATGTATTCGCCGTTTTTGCTCGGCGAAGCTGAAGCGATAACCATTGGATTCTTGAATTTTACACCGCAGTATTCCACTGCAAGGTTTGGTTTCATTTATAAAATTACCCCCTGATTATTATGATGTTTTCCGAAGAAAAAGGCGTTTATCAAAACGATAAACGCCCGGGAACGATAAGACCTGTGTCTTATCTGGGTGCGCCAAGCTTGTTTTTAAGCAGCGAGCACTCCTTGCTGATCGGCTTGTTCGGGTCCTGATAGCGGAACTCCATCGTCATGCAGCCAAGCGGAATGCTGTAGGGGCCGTGTTCCATACCGGGAAGGCGTGAGCCGTAGTAGCCTTTGCCCATCGTCAGGTTCTTCTTGGTGTCCGTAAGGTAGCCGTCTACTACGTAGATCTCTTCGCAGAAGTCGTGTGACAGTGTTTCCGGCATCTCTGTTTTCGGCGGGAACTTAAGAAGTCTTGTGTAGTTGCCTGTCTCAGGATCGTAGGAAAGAATCTTCTCCATCGTTCCGTTGTAGCCGCCCTCTACCAAGCGCCATTCGCCGTTAAGATCTACGTCGCGAATCTCATATTCCTGCTTTGCCATTTTCTTTTTCCTCCTCTTTTTATTCTTATATCTTTAATATATCAGTTGCCTTTATACCATGTCGAGAGGCAGACCAGCTCGTATGCTCCGCCTATCTTCCTGCCAAGCACAGGATCTTCCAGTTCCGTCTCAAAGTAGGGGCTGTAGTCCGCGCTGAAGAGCGACGCCACTGTGCCGGAGTAGATAACCAGCCCTTCGGTCTTTTCCGGGTCGCGAAGCAGATCCTTCACTCTCTTTATAAGATCGTACGGGGGCAGCATCGCCGTCAGCTTCGCTTCCTGGAAGAGCGTCTTCTTGCCATTTACCTTTATCCAGCTGCGAAGGATCAAGTCATCCCAGTGTTCCGCCACATCACTCAGCTTCCACAGTTTTTTGCTTACCGTGTTCGGATATACCTGCTTCGCTTTCGGTATCGTTATCTCTTCCAACTTGCGGTCGGTGTGGTCGCTTCCAACTCCGACATATATCTCCCCCTTGTCGAAGAAGAGCACGAACTCCGCTTCGCCGGAGTGATCCGTCTCGTCCAGCGCCTCAAGCACTTCAGACTGCGTTATTCTGTCCGGGAACTTGACAAAGTAGGTCGGCGTCTTGTCAGGAGCGGGTATCCCCTTCTCCTTAAGTTCGTCCACGTGCGCCTGTACAGCCGCCTGGTCGCGGCCGGTATAGCCGGCGTTGATTATGTACTTCGGAGTAAAATCGAGTTCTCTTGTTTTTCCGTCTTTCTCAGCGATTGTGAATTTCAACCTGAATGCCCCTCTCAATTTGGTATGTAGTTTTTAAACTTAATTGCATTTAAGCGTGTTGCATTCATTTTATTTTACTGCATTAAATTTTATATTTGGTATACCAATTATCGCTCTCAAATGTTTACATGTCAAGGGGGTATAATAAAAAAGGCCTCGTTAAGATTAATTGAAAAAGCAAATTCCCGACAGAAGGGCTTTAGTTCTTCCGTATTAGGAGTGTTCGGAAGAAAGGGGATTTCATTTTGCAGCTGAACAAAAAAAAGAGCCTGTTTTGACAAGACTCTCTTTATTATTCTTCTTATAAATTATATCTCACACATTCTTTTATTATGCCTTTACTTCTATATCGTTTGTCAGATTAGCATAACTGTGCTCCAGGTGTTCTCTCAGCGCGAGTTTTGTCCTTACCGGATCCTTATTCCAGAGCATTTCAACCAAGCGTTCATGCTCATTTATGACTTCCTGCCAGCGGTCGTTTCCGCGCAGCCGCAGCAGCCCCATTCTTTTCACTTCATCCTGTACGGCACACCAGAAGCGCAGAAGCCTTCCATTATTCATGCTTTCAACCAGCAAATTATGGAATTTAAGATCCAGAGTTACAAGAGAGTATTCTTCTTCCGCTGCTTTCATCTCGTTAAGTATAAAATCAAGCTGACCTGCAATGACGCGGGGCTCACCTCTTGCGAACAATTCATCAAGGGCCGAATATTCCACAAGATTGCGTATCTGTATGATCTCATGTACATCCTTTGAGGTGATCGGACGAACCTGCATTCTCTTTCCCTCTCCCGGCACAAGCCATGCTTCCTGGGTAAGTCTTTGAATGGCTTCACGCACGGGAGTGCGGCTCACTCCCAGGTTTTCCGATATCTCACGTTCCTTTATCGCAGAGTACGGCGGGTACTTCAGCGATATTATCCCGTTTTTTATATTTTCATATACCTGATCGGACAGCAGTGATTTTTCTCTCATGATTCCACCTCGCTGGCATATAATAACATCAAAATGAGTAAATTTGTATACCCAAAATATAAATATTACATTTTTAATATAAGAGTACTGGAATATGGAATATGGTATATTGTATATGTACTTGGGATTTAATTAATGATTCTGATTCCAGTAATTGTATGGTTTAACGTTTCTGCAGTACCATCAGGTTTAACAGCCACAAGATTTTCAATGCGTATACCAAATCTACCCGCTATATATATCCCCGGTTCGATACTAAATACATTGCCTGGCTCAAGCACAGCCTTATTTCCTTCTATTATATACGGGCTCTCATGCACTGCCACCCCGACTCCGTGCCCCACGCGGTTGAAGAAATACTTACCGAAGCCGCTGTCAGATATCACCTTTCTTGCTGCGCGGTCAACATCTTCCCCCGTGGCTCCCGGCAGCACCGCTGCTTCCCCTGCCGCCTGCGCGCTGCGCACGATCTCGTAAATATCACGCATTTCCGCCATCGGTTCCCCTACGAAGAACGTTCGCGTAGTATCAGAGCAGTATGACCTGTATCGGCATCCTATATCGACTATTACCGGCTCATGCTCCCTGATCACACGATCCCCTCCGCAGTAATGCGGCATAGACGCATTGGGGCCGCTTGCCACTATCGGGCTGAAGGACTCGCTCTCCCCTCCCAGTTCTTCAATGAATTCCGGAACGGCCCTGATAACTTCGCGCTCCTTCATGCCCGGTCTTATGAAGCTGTAAAGCCTTTCGACGACCGCGTCTATTATCTCCGAAGCCCGGCGCAGATTGAAAAGTTCTTCGTCGTCTTTGCGGGAGCGCATGCCTGCCAGCATATCCTGACCGCTGACAGGCCGTATGCCGGCAGCGTCGCTGACCGCAAGCATATCGACTGCGCGCACGCCGTCGTTGAACGCTATCTTCCCGCCAGCAATGCCCAGTTTTTCGCACCCGCGCCTGAACGCCGCGGCAAAACCCTCATGATCATCCCACTGTGAATAGAAAGGAACATCGCCGAAAGCGTTCATCATCTCCTCCCTGTAAAGCAGCG
>JAEEYY010000048.1 GCA_016288355.1 Synergistes sp. | reverse complement strand
CCGTCGTAGATCTTGGCGATGGTGTCCTTGGTGGAGAACCACAGATCCTGCTTGGTGTCGATGGCGTACTGGAAGCAGGCCCGGGCGAAGGAGCGGATGCTCTTCTCCTTGTTGTGGGCGCCCTGCCACACGGCGGGACCGTCCACCTTCTGGACCAGCAGGGTCTTCTCCTCGCCGGACTCGCCCTTGAAGGTCATGGTGCAGGTGCCGGGCTCGGTGGTGTACATATCGACGCTCTTGTACACGTCGCCGTAGGCGTGACGGGCGATGGTGATGGGCTCCTTCCAGTTCTTCACCACCGGATGGATGGAGTCGATGAGGATGGGAGCGCGGAACACGGTGCCGTCCAGGATGGAACGGATGGTGCCGTTGGGGCTCTTCCACATCTCGGTCAGCTGGGGATACTCCTCCATGCGCTGCTTGTTGGGGGTGATGGTGGCGCACTTGACGGCCACGCCCAGGCGCTTGGTGGCGTTGGCGGCGTCCACGGTGACCTGGTCCTTGGTCTCGTTGCGGTGCAGCAGGCCCAGATCGTAGTACTCGGTCTTCAGGTCCACGAAGGGGGTGATCAGCTGATCCTTGATCATCTGCCACAGGATACGGGTCATCTCGTCGCCGTCCATCTCCACCAGCGGCGTCTTCATTTGGATCTTCTGCATAGTCGTTGTCCTCCTGTCTTGCAGTCGTCTTACATTCTGTTGGCGTAGTAGTTCATCAGGCAGCCGTCCAGCAGGATCTCCCGCTCGTCGTCGGTCAGGCCGCGGATATGGAGCATGATGTCCTCCACGGTGCCGTTCTGGCGGATGATCTTGCCGGGGATGTCCTCCCGGGCCTCCTTGATGGCGGCGCGGATGCCGGGAACGAACAGGCAGTCGCCGGGGTTGTACTCGAAGGGCGTGCCCTCGTCGATGGTGAAGGGCAGGATGCCCCAGTTGATGCAGTTGCTGCGGTAGCGCTTGGTGGCGTACTCATAGCAGATGTTGGCGAAGCCGCCCAGCACCTTCTGGCAGGAGGCGGCCTGCTCGCGGGCGGAGCCGTCGCCGGGACGGTTGGCGAACACGGCGGAGCCGTACTGGGTGTCGGCCATCAGGGCGTTGGCGTCGCCTACGCGGCCCAGGACCTCGCGGATGTGGAAGGGGGAGTCGCCGTGGCGGCGCTGGAGCTCCGTCTTGGCGATCTCCTTGGCGCGGGGCACGTAGTCCGGCACGCGGCGGGACAGGGTGAACTCGGCCATGCGCAGGGGGTTGCTGCGGTAGGAGGATGTCTCGCCGGAGGGGATCAGCTCGTCGGTGGTGGTGACGGGATCGTGGATGACGGCGGCCAGCTCCACCAGCAGGTTCTCGCCCAGGTCGTACATCTTGGGCCAGTCGGTGATGTTGGGGCCCATGACCAGCTCCACGCTGGGATCGGCCTTGCCGAAGCCGTAGTAGACGCGGTTCTCGTAGATGGTCTTGTCGAAGTGGTACTCGTGGTGGACGGGCTCATACTCCACCTCGGTGGCCGGGGTGATGCGGCCGCCGTTGCGGGCCGTGGCGGCGATGGAGCGGGAGTCCATCAGGCACACGGCGGCGAACTGGCCCTCGCCGGGCTTGGAGCCCTCGCGGTTGGGGAAGTTGCGGGTGGTGTGACGCAGGGACAGGCCGTTGTTGGCGGGCACGTCGCCGGCGCCGAAGCAGGGGCCGCAGAAGCTGGGCTTGATGACCGCGCCGGCCGTCAGCAGGTCGGCGGTGGCGCCGATCTTCATCAGCTCCATGGACACGGGCACGGAGGTGGGATACACGGAGAAGCTGAAGGCGCCGTTGCCGGTGCTGCCGCCCCGGATGATGTCGGCCGCCTCGGTGATGTTGTCGAACAGGCCGCCGCTGCAGCCGGCGATGACGCCCTGGTCGGCCCATACGCCGCCGTCGTGGATCTTGTCCACCAGATGGACGTGCGCCTTGGGGAAGCGGTGGGCGGCGTCGTCCTCCACCTTCTGGAGGATCTCCTGGGCGTTGTCCAGGAACTCCCGGATGGTCCAGGCGTTGGAGGGGTGGAAGGGCAGAGCGATCATGGGCTCCACCTTGTCCAGCTCGATGGTGATCATCCTGTCATACCAGGCGCACTGGCCGGGATGGAGCTCGGCGTAATCCTGGGGACGCTTGTGGGCCTCATAGAAGCCGCGGGTCACCTCGTCGGTCTCCCAGATGGAGCTCAGGCAGGTGGTCTCGGTGGTCATCACGTCGATGCCGTTGCGGAAGTCGATGGGCAGCTCGGCGATGCCGGGGCCCACGAACTCCAGGACCTTGTTGTTGACGAATTTGCTGGCGAAGGTGGCCTTCACCAGGGCGATGGCCACGTCGTGGGGGCCAACGCCGCGGCGGGGCTTGCCGGTGAGGTACACCAGCACCACCTGGGGCATGGGAACGTCCCAGGTGTTCTTCAGCAGCTGCTTGGCCAGCTCGGGGCCGCCCTCGCCCACGGCCATGGTGCCCAGGGCGCCATAGCGGGTGTGGGAGTCGGAGCCCAGGATCATGGAGCCGCAGCGGGTCAGCTCCTCGCGGGCGTAGGAGTGGATGACGCTCTGGTTGGCGGGCACGTAGATGCCGCCGTACTTTTTGGCGGCGGACAGGCCGTACATGTGGTCGTCCTCGTTGATGGTGCCGCCCACGGCGCACAGACTGTTGTGGCAGTTGGTCAGGGCGTAGGGGATGGGGAACTCCTTCATGCCGGAGGCCCGGGCCTGCTGGATGATGCCCACGTAGGTGATGTCGTGGGACGCCATGGCGTCGAACCTCACCTTCAGCTCCTCCGGATCGCCGGACACGTTGTGGGCCTGCAGGATCTTCCAGGCCATGGTCTGCTGCCGGGCTTCCTCCCGGGAGACGGGTGCGCTGTCCTGGGGAACGCCGTTCACCAGATAGACGCCGTGATCGATCAGTTGAATCATAAACGAGCCTCCTGTATCATGTAGTATCATGTGATTCCCGCGGCGGGGCCGCCGCTTTTTCCGCTTATCATTCTATCACAAATCCGGCCGATTCAACAGGTTTTTTCGGTATTTTCCGGTCTGTCCCGCATTTTCTCCGAAATAACCACGGTTTTCCGGCCCCCCGCCGGCGCCATGAATCTCCCCCCGGCCCGCTCTTCAAAAACACCCCCTCCCTCCCCGCCGGACGGCGGGCTTTTCCCGGTTTTTTGACGGACGATGACGCGAAACTTGCAAAATATGAATGGTAAATTGCACAAACGCCCGGCAAAAAAAGAGGGCCGGGAGATCCCTGGGGATCTCCCGGCTCCTGAAAGCCGTTGGGTTTTCTCTACCTCTCCATCCGGGCGAATTCCTCCCAGATGGCCGCCAGATGGGACGGGTCCGTCATCAGCTCGATGGCCGTCATGACAAAGCCCTTGATGAAGTTCATGGCGTTGTCATAGGCGGACTGGGTGCAGGCCATCTCCTCGAACTCCACGGTGTGGCCGTAGTAGTTCTTGCCCCGCAGCGGGGGGCCCATCCAGCTGTTGAGCTGGATGGAGGGGCACTCGTAGCTCACGTCGCCCAGGTCGGACGAGCCCATATGGGGCGTATCGCCCAGGCGGCGCATGGGCACCCCCAGCAGCTCCATCTGCCGGCAGGCCAGCTCGTTGAGATACATGTTGCTGCAGGTGTCCTTGAAGTCCACCTCGTCGGGGGTGATCTTCACGGTGGTGCCGGTGCCCAGGGCGGCGCCCTTGGCGCACTCCTCCACCCGCTCCATCAGCTTCTCCAGCTGGGCGGTCTTGCTGCTGCGGATATAGAACAGGGCGCTGGTGTAGTCGGGGATGATGTTGGGGGCCTCGCCGCCGTTCTGGATGACGCCGTGGATGCGGGCGTCGTCCTTGGTCTGCTGGCGCAGGGCGTTGATCAGGTTGAAGAAGTTGATCATGGCGTCCAGCGCGTTGAGGCCCTGCTCCGGGGCGGAGGCGGCGTGGGCCGCCCTGCCGAAGAACTCGAACCGGCGGCAGAAGATGGCCATGGAGTTGATGGAGCTGCTGTTCTCGTTGGCCGGATGGGCCATCATGGCCACGTCCATGTCCTTGAACACGCCCCGCTTGGACATCTCCACCTTGGTGCCGGCGGTCTCCTCCGCCGGGGTGCCGTAGACGTAGATCTCGGCGCCGAACTCATCGGCGAACTCCCGCATGGCGATGCCGGAGCCCACGGACATCATGGCAATCAGGTTGTGGCCACAGCCGTGGCCCAGCTTGGGCAGGGCGTCGTACTCGGCCAGCATGGCGATCTTGGGGCCGGGCTTTTTGCCCTTGTAGACGGCCCGGTAAGCGGTGGGGAAATCGCAGTAGTTCTCCTCCACCTCGAACCCGTACTTGCGCAGCAGGTCCACCTGCAGCCGCTGGGCCAGGAACTCCTGGCCGCCCAGCTCCGGGTTGTCGTGGATGGTCCGGGACATCTCCGTCAGCTCGGCGCGCAGCGCCTCCGCCGCGGCGGATACCCGTTCGATGAGCTGCTTATCCATACTGCCTCCTGTCTGGGTCTTGTTGCTCTACGCGGTCCGGCTTAGAACGGCCCCAGGTGGATGAGCTGAGCCACCACCACGAAGACGATACCCAGGCCGTACTGGACCAGCATGATGGGCAGGAACCACTTGGCCCACTTCTCCCAGGGGATCTTAGCCAGAGCCAGGGAGGCCATCAGCACGCCGCTGGTGGGCGTGATGGCGTTGGAGATACCATCGCCCAGCTGGAAGCAGACGACGGCGGTCTGACGGGTGACGCCCACCAGGTCGGACAGCGGCGCCAGGATGGGCATGGTGACGGCGGCCTGGCCGGAGCCGGAGGGGATCAGGTAGTTCATCAGGCACTGGAAGATGTACATGCCCACGGCCGTGAGAGCGGAGGGCAGGTGCTGCAGCACGCTGGCAGCGGCGTGGAGGATGGTGTCGAGGATGTTGCCCTCGGTCAGGACGTACAGGATGCCGGTGGCGAAGCCGATGACCAGAGCGCCGGAGCAGATGTTGGTCATGCCGTTGGCCAGGGACTTGCCGAAGCCGTCCAGACCCATCCGGGAGACGAAGGCCACCAGGATGGCCATGCCCAGGAACAGGGCGCCGATCTCATAGAAGTACCAGCCCTTGGCGATAACGCCCCAGACCAGCAGGACGATGGTCAGCAGGAAGATGATCAGGCAGATCTTCTCACGGGTGCCGAACTTCACGTCCTTCTCGTCCACGTTCAGCTCCTCGCGGGTCCGGTCGAACTCGTACATGGGGCTGAGGGTGGGGTTCTTCTTGACCTTCATGGCGTAGCGGCAGATCATGAAGATGGTGATGCCCAGCATCACTGCCAACATGACGATGCGGTACCAGGCGCCGCTGAAGGGGGGCAGCTCCGCGATGCCCTGGGCAACGCCCACGTTGAAGGGGTTCAGGATGGAGCAGGAGAAGCCGCAGGCGGTGGAGCCGATGATCATCGCCGTACCGGTGATGGAGTCAAAGCCCACCTGCAGCGCCAGTGCCACCATGATGGGGATCAGCGGGATCATCTCCTCGCAGGCGCCCATGATGACGGACAGGGTGGTGATGAGGATCATGACCACAGGGATGACGATCAGCTCTTTGCCCTGCAGCTTCTTGGCCAGGCGCAACAATCCACCTTCTATTGCGCCGCTGTCTTGCAGGAGTCCGATGGAACCGCCCACAATGAACACGAAGAAAATGATGTCGGAAGCCTTGGCCATACCACCGGCCAGGGAGGACAGGAAGGTCATCAGGCCCACGGGGGTCTTATCCACGTAGTGGAAGGAATCGGGGTCGATGATGGTCCTGGTGCTGCCGGTATTGGGATCCGTAAAGTCAACTCTGTCATACACGCCCGCGGGGACGATATAGGTCAGAATCGAGCAGAACAGAATCACCAGCATCAGCAGCGAGAATACGTGGGGTACTTTGAACTTGCGATTCTTTTCCATTTCTCTACCTCCTAACAGATTTGCGCGGGGCCCTGATCGTCCCGGGCATCCGCGCCGCGCAGCGGAGCCGCCGGCCGGCGAAACCATGGTGGATTGGCTTCTCCGGCCGCCGCTGTGCCCTCCGGCTGCGTTTGTATCGTACCATAATCGTTTAGCAAAGTAAAGCGGGCCTGCCCCCTTCCCCCGCTTTTTGTAAAGATTGCCAAAAACGGGCGGCTCCGATTTGTGCGATTGGCCCCGTCTCCACCCCCGTGCCGGACCGCTTCGCGCATTGACACGGGGCGAAACTCCCTGTAAAATAGAGGGAGAGAAATTTCTGAAATATGGTCAGGTCCGCTCCGGGCGCTATGCCGGGCGGCGCCGGCCGTTCATCCCGGAGGATATGCTATGGAACAAAACTGGAACGAGGCGTTCCTGGAACGCCTCCGCCCCCGCGAGGAGGAGCTGCGGCAGCTCTATCTCTCTCTCTATCACGGCGACCAGAACGCCTACGGGTACTTCCTGGCCATGCTGCGGCGGTGCTGGGAGGAGCGCAGCGAGACGCTGAAGGCGCTGGACGAAGCCAGAGTGGCCTATCCGGACTGGTACCGGAGCCGCTCGCTGGTGGGCATGCTGATGTACGCCGACGCCTTTGCCGGCGATCTGTCCGGCGTCCGCGGGAAGCTGGACTATATCGCCGACTGCGGCGTCAACTACCTGCACCTGATGCCCCTGCTGGAGAGCCCGGAGGGCCGCAGCGACGGCGGCTACGCCGTGTCGGATTTCCGGAAGGTCCAGCCGTCCCTGGGCACCATGGAGGATCTGGCCGCCCTGGCGGAGGACTGCCACGCCCGGGGCATCGCCCTGTGCCTGGACTTCGTCATGAACCACACCAGCGAGGACCACGAGTGGGCCCGCCGGGCCCGGGCCGGCGAAAAGGAGTTCCAGGACCGCTACTTCTTCTTCGACAATTGGGACGTCCCCCGTCGCTATGAGAAGACGGTGCCCCAGGTCTTCCCCACCACCGCCCCCGGCAACTTCACCTGGTGCCCCGAGGCGGGCAAGGTGGTGATGACCACCTTCTACCCCTATCAATGGGACCTGAACTACGCCAATCCCGTCGTGTTCAACGACATGACGGAGAACATGCTCTACCTGTGCAACCGGGGCGTGGACGTGATCCGTCTGGACGCGGTGCCCTACATCTGGAAGGAGCTGGGCACCAATTGCCGCAACCTGCCCCAGGTCCACACTCTGGTGCGTATCATGCGCATTGTATGCGAGATCGTCTGCCCCGGCACCCTGCTGCTGGGGGAGGTGGTCATGGAGCCGTCCAAGGTGGTGCCCTACTTCGGCTCCGTGGAAAAGCCGGAGTGCCATCTGCTCTACAACGTGACCACCATGGCCAGCACCTGGCACACGGTGGCCACCCGGGACGTGCGGCTGCTGCGCCACCAGCTGGGCCAGGTGTTCGCCCTGCCCCGGGAGTACACCTTCCTCAACTATCTCCGCTGCCACGACGACATCGGCTGGGGCCTGGACTACGCCTATCTGGCGGGCTTCGGCTTCGACGAGGCCGCCCACAAGAAGTACCTCAACGACTACCTCACCGGCCGCTGGCCCGGCAGCCCCGCCCGGGGCGAGCTGTACAACGACGATCCCCGCCTGCGGGACGCCCGGCTGTGCGGCACCACCGCCTCCCTGTGCGGGATCGAGGCCGCCCGGTATGAGAAAGACGACGCCAAACTGGACTGGGCCGTCCGGCTGGACGTGATGCTCCACGCCTACATGTTTACCCTCAGCGGCATCCCGGTGCTCTACAGCGGCGACGAGGTGGCCCGGGAGAACGACTACGCCTACCACGACGACCCCCTGAAGGCCGCCGACAGCCGCTTCCTCCACCGGGGGCGGATGGACTGGGAGGCCGCCGGCCGGCGGACGGATCCCGCCGCGCCGGAGGGCCGGGTCTTCACCTCCCTGCGGCAGCTGGAGCGGCTCCGCGCCGCCCACCGGTGCTTCGACGCCCGGGCCGACATCTGGGTGGTCAACACCCACGACGACGGCGTGCTGGGCGTGGGCCGGTACTGGCAGGGGGAGAAGCTGGTGGCCCTGTTCAACTTCGCCGACCGGGACCGCCAGGTCTGCGTGGTGGAGCTGGGCGATTTCCGGGATCTTCTCACCGGGGAGCCGGTGGAGATGATGGATATACCCGTACCCGCCGGCGGTTTCGTCTGGCTGCTGTGCGATTTTGACAGAGACGGAAAGGAGCCCTCCCATGAATAAGAAGCTGATCTTCCTGGACATCGACGGCACCCTCACCTCCCCCGGCAGCAACGTGCCGCCCCAAAGCGCCCTGGACGCCATCCGGAAGGCCCGGGCGGCGGGGCACAAGGTGTTCCTCTGCACCGGCCGGAACCTGGACATGCTCTCCCCCGTGCTGGCCTACGGGTTCGACGGGGCGGTGGCCAGCGGCGGCGGCTACGTGGTCTGCGGGGACAAGGTCCTCTACGACTGCCCCAT
>JAEEYY010000047.1 GCA_016288355.1 Synergistes sp. | reverse complement strand
CTGTTCAAGGATATCAAGGAATTCGTGGTCGTATGCCTTCGTCATATCCGGGAAGCGCTCGCCCCACTTATCGTTGTTGACTCCAATCAGCGGATTGGTGCCCATGAAATTTATATGATCCTTTATCGCCACCATAGAACCCGGCTTTATATCGAGATTTACCGCGCCGGATGCATTCGTCGCTACAAAGGCCTTTATCCCGAGCTGCCCCAGGACGCGCACCGGGAACGTAACTTCCGCCATGCTGTAACCTTCGTAAAAGTGCACGCGCCCCTGCATCGCGGCTACCGGGACTCCGCGCAGCGAACCGATGATCAGCTTTCCTTCATGCCCCGGAGCTGTGGACCTGGGCCAGTAGGGTATCTCTTCATAGCTTATCACCTGCGGATCTTCGATCTCATCAGAGACCCGACCGAGACCGGAACCGAGTACGACCGCCGCTTTAAGCTGCAGGCCGCCGGTCCTTTTTTCTATAAATCTCTGCGCTTCGTTGACCTTGTCCCAATAATACATTTTCATCCCTCCATATGATCCAGGATAAGCAGACACGGTTTTTCCGTTCTGAATAAGTCAAAGTGCTACCGCGCAAGCGGATGGTATTTGTCGTAGTTGTCGCGCAGCTCCATATCCAGGTGCGTGTATTTTTCCGTCGTCATTATGGAGCTGTGTCCCATTATCTCCTGCAGCGTCCTCTGATCCATGCCGTTGCGCAGAAGGTGCGTTGCAAAGGTATGGCGCAGCACATGCGGGTGCAGACGGTCGCGCGGTATGCCTGCAGCTATGCCGCGCTTGTGCAGAATCACCCACAGTGTCTCCCTGTGCAGCTGTCTCCCGCTGCGTGACAGAAAGAGCCATTCCTCTCCGCGTTTGTCCAGTTTCGGGCGGTATTCGGATATATATTCCTCAACAAGCGTCCGGACAGCCCCTATATACGGTATCGTGCGCTCCTTATCTCCCTTGCCCCTTGCATACAGTATCCCGTTTGAAGCGTCAAGATCCCTGAGCCTTATGCCGCAGAGTTCAGAAGCGCGCATGCCGGCGCCGTAAGCCAGTTCTATAAAGGCACGGTCACGCTTCCCGAGGGCGGTCCCGTCCTCGCATGCGTTCATGATCCGCTGTATCTCGCCCTCCGTCATTACCTGCGGAAGGGTCTTCTCACGCGAGGGAAGCGGCACTAAAGCAGGCAGATTGTCGGTCACGCCGTCATACTGCAGAAAACGCGCGAATGAGCGCAGCATCGCACCGGCTCTCTGAACAGACGATTTTTTCCTCGCCTCCGTCTGAAGCGACAGCAGAAAACGCGAGACCGGCTCCTCGCGCAGATCGAGCGGGTCGCGTCCCTCTTCTTCGCAGTAGCCGGTCCATAGCTTCAGGTCGGACATATACGCACGCTGCGTGTTTTCGCTGCAGCCGCGCTCAAGGCGCATATAATCGATAAAGCGCCCGATCGTTTTTCCGAGTTCTCCGCCGAATTCCCTCTTCATCGCGCGTTTTGGGCCCTGTACCAGTAATAGGCAAGCAGCGTCTTGCCGTCGGTTATCTTTTTCTCCGCTATCATCTTTTCCAGCTCTTCAACGCTGTAGTCATACGTCCTGATAAATTCGTCGTCATCCTGCTGCAGCGGCGATACGGAAAGCTCAGTGGCGATATATACATATATTTTTTCGTCGCAGAAGCCCGGTGTAGTGTAGATCGCGGCTATCTCTTCGAGTTTTCCCGGCATGAAACCGGTCTCCTCACGCAGTTCGCGGCACGCCGAAGCGCGTGGTTCCTCCCCTTCTTCGATCATACCGGCCGGTATCTCAAATATCTCTTCGTCCACGGCGTGTCGGTACTGTTTGATCAGCACTATCCGCCCCTCATCCGTCACGGGAAGGATCGCGACGCAGGGCTTGTGTTCCAGTATCTCCCTGGGCCTCACGTTTCCGGAAGGAAAGCGCACCATGTCGACGCGCAGATTGCCTATATGCCCTTTGTAGTAATATTTCGTGTCTATTATATTTCGCAGCGGATTCTTTTCGCCCAACACGCTTCCCTCCTATGCGAATCTTTCACCCTTCTGAAGGCGGGCGCCGCGCGCCCAGTCTGCCGCCGATACGCTCTTTTTGCCTTCAGGCTGTACTTCCTTGAGCACAAGAGCGCCGCTTGCGCAGAAAACCATCGGCCAGGCGCCTGCCATTTCACAGCACCCGGCTTCTCCGCACGCGTTTTCGGCGTATTCCGCGCTTCTTATGCGCAGCCTCTTCCCCCGCAGCACGCAGAAGACGCCGGGGTTTTCTCCTATCCCCCGGACCTTGTCGGCTATCTTTTTCGCGCTCTCGCGCTCCCAGTCGATCTTTCCTTCTGATTTTTCTATTTTAGGGGCCAGTGTGGCGCCCTCTTCGCTCTGAGGGGTAAATCTCCATTCCTCTGCGGGCACTTCGCATATGAAGCGCAGAAGCGTGTCACAGCCAAGCACGGCCGCTTTTTCTGAAAGAGAAGAGACAGTGTCGGTCGGCGATATCTCAAGCTCAGGCTGCGCAAGCAGCGGGCCGGTATCCATGCCGGCGTCAAGACGGAATATGGATACGGCGGTCTTTGAAAGCCCGTCCATGATCGCGCGCTGAAGCGGCGCTGAGCCGCGGTACTGCGGCACTTTCGACGGATGGATATTTATGCAGCCGAGCGGCGCAAGCGAAAGTACAGGTTCTTTTATTATCTGGCCGAAATCGATGACGAGTATCACGTCAGGCGTGTTGGCTTTAAGCCACTCTATGCGCTCTGTATCAGCAGAGAGCCTTTCCGTTTTACAGACCGGCAGTCCCAGTTTTCCCGCTGTTTCAAATACAGGGGTATCCTGCAGCTTCAGGCCTCTGCCGGACGCGCTCGGCGCATTGGTGATGACCCACAGCGGCCGGGCGCGCTCCGATATTATCTCAAGACAGCGCGCAGCAAAACGTCCGGAACCTATAAAGCCCGCAGAAAGCGCCATTATTTATCGCCTGCTCTTTTTGCCATTTTCTTTTTCAGGAACGCGCGTTTCAGCGGAGATACGCGGTCTATCAGAAGGTGACCGTTAAGGTGGTCGATCTCATGATGAAAAACGCAGGCGGCAAAGCCGTCCAGTTCGCGAATATGCTTTTCTCCGTTTTCGTCAGAATATTCCACAGTGATCTTTTCCGGAGACTCCACTTTTTCGTATATGCCGGGGAAGCTCAGACAGCCCTCCTCGCGGGTAACGCAGCCCTCTTCGGCTGTGATGACCGGATTTACCAGCACATTTTTGTCGCCGTGGTAATCTATCACCGCGATCTTCTTTGATATCCCTATCTGCGGGGCCGCAAGGCCTATGCCGTCGCTTGCGTACATGGTATCGAACATGTCTGCCGCAAGCGCTTTAAGTTCATCGTCAAAAACCGTTATCTCTTCCGTATCCCTGCGAAGCGCAGCATCGGGATATACGCACACTGTTCTGACGGCCATTATAATGACCTCCTGCCGTTATTTCTTTTTCACATATTTTAACGTAAAAAGGGGCCCCGCTCAATAAGCGGGGCCCCTGCTGCATATCGCGCTCTGTTAAAAGCTATTCGGCTTCTTTCTGGTTCAGGAAGTCACGAATCGAGAAGTTCATCTCTTCCTGAGGAAGGGCGCTGTTCTGGCTCTCCTGGCGTCTGCGGTCTCCGCCTTCACGGCGCGGGCGGCGCGGACGGTCTTCATGCTGCCTCTGATGATCTTCGCCCTGTTCGGCAGGCTTGTCGCCTCTGCGCTCTTCGCGCTGCGGGCGCTCACGCTTTACAGGCTCTTCACGGGCGGGGCGCAGGCTCATACGGATGCGGCGCTCTGTCGGGTTGACCTCGAGGACTCTGGCTGTGACCTCCTGCCCTTCCGAAAGGACATCCCTGGGATTCTCCACATGCTGATTAGAGAGCTGGGAGATATGGATAAGCCCCTCAACGCCTTCTTCAAGTTCCACGAACGCGCCGAAATCGGCTATGCGGACTACCTTGACAGGTATCTCGGCATCCTTCGGATACTTTTCGACGGCATCCTTCCACGGGTCATGGAGCTGCTTGTAGCCCAGGCTGATGCGCTTGCGGTCTTTATCCGCCTCGATGATCGAAACTTCTACCTTCTGTCCCTTCTTGAGTACTTCCTTCGGGTGCTTGATGCGTGTCCAGCTCAGATCTCCGATATGAACGAGACCCTCAACGCCGGGCTCTATCTCAACAAATGCGCCGAAGTCTGTAAGGTTGGTTACAGTTCCTTCCGTTACCGTTCCCGGCGTCCAGCGCTCAGCCGCTGTGGTCCAGGGATCTTCCTGGGTCTGGCGGAGTGAAAGGGAGATCCTGTTGTTCTCTTTGTCTATACCGATGACCTTCACTTTCACATGGTCGCCCTTGGAAACGATATCTTTGGCCTTTGCATTGCGCTGCCATGAAAGTTCGCTGATGTGAACGAGCCCTTCCATCGCACCCAGATTGACGAAAACACCGAATGATGTGATGCTGCTTACGTCTCCCTCAAGTACGTCTCCCTCGTGGACCTGGTCGTAGAATGCCTCGCGGATTCCGGCGACTTCTTCCTCGATGAGGCTGCGGCGTGAGAAGACAAGACGGCGTTTGCGGCGGTCTTTTTCGATAAGCTTGACCTGGAAGTCCTGGTCAATGAGCTTACCGGGGGCGATCCCGTGACCTTCCTGCGTAAGGTGCGAAATGGGGATAAAGCCCTCGATGCCGCAGCAGCTTACTATCAGGCCGCCCTTTACCTTGCGGAGTCCCCTGACAGTGATCGTTTCATTCGCTTCCGCTTCCTTCTCCAGCTTGTCCCAGCGCTCGTCGAACTCGCAGCGCCAGCGGGACAGACCGAGCTGGGCATCTTCGCCGGTGCCGATATTCGTTACCTGCACTCTGACCTTCGAGCCGTTCTCAGGTTCCTGCGTCTCTTCGACAAGAACTCTGTGGGTCCACTCCTTGCGGGGCAGGAAGCCCTCGCATTTGTAGCCCACGTCCACGAGCCAGCCGTCCTCACGTGAGTCGACGATAGTGCCCTCCACGACCTTGCCGCGGTGGAAATCGCCCATCACGTCGTACTGCTGCATCATTTCTTCCATTGTTTCTTCTTTTTCCGGTGCTTCTGTTTCAACTGCTGCGTCTTCTGTGCGAAGCTCGTCTACCATACCCAACATCCTCCTGCTTACATCATCTTTAATTTTTGAATCAGTTCTTTCATCAGCCAGTCGGGAGTGCTGCCTCCCGCAGCTATTCCTATCGTCCTCTTGCCCAGCACCCAGCTCCTTTCCAGCTCGCCGGCATGTTCTATCCAAAGTGTGGGAACTCCGGAAGATCCGCCGATCTCTGCAAGCTTTTTAGTGTTCGCGCTGTCTTTCCCGCCGAGGATCACTATCCCGTCGGCCTCGCCGGCAAGCCTGCATACGGACCGCTGGCGCTCGAGAGTAGCGCGGCATATCGTATTATATACCTTTACTTCCGGAGCGATAGATATAAATCCCGCGGCAAGCGCGGAAAAATCCTCCACACGCTGCGTTGTCTGACTAAGTATCCCGCAGCGTTTCCCGCGGAAGCTTTCCGGTATCTCGGCCGCGCCGGAAAGCACATGCACCTCTCCGGAAACACAGCCCATGATCCCCCTGACTTCAGGGTGTGACACGTCTCCTAATATTATCACTATATAGCCATCTTGTGAAAGGGCTTTTGCTTTTTCCTGTGCGTTTTTTACAAAAGGACATGTGCCGTCTGTAATATTTATGCTTCTTTCCGCAAGCGCCGATAAGACCTCCGGCGAGACGCCGTGCGCCCGCACAAAGGCGGCTGCGTTTTTCGGGACTAAAGAGGGGGCATCCACTACCGCAAGGCCGAGTCTTTCAAGCCGTTTTGTCTCCTGCGGATTGTGTATCGGGGCACCGAGCGAATAAACGCGTCCGTATTTTTTAAGGGCATCTTCAAGCGCGGCTACCGCGCGCCTTACGCCGAAGCAGAGGCCTGTAGGTTCCGCGGTTATTATCTTCATCCTTTACCCTCCAGATGGGAAAGTGAGCGTGAAAGCACGTCGGAGAGGACGCCGTCTCCCGATGACGCGCCCAGGTCATACCATACGGCAGGTTCAAAATGTTTGAACCAGGTCATCTGGCGGCGCGAAAAGGCCTTCGTGGATCTTATGTCGCCCTCCTCCGCCTCCGCAAGCGACACTTTCCCCATGATATATTCGACCAGTTCCCTGTAGCCGAAACCCTGAAGCGCTGGCAGATCCGGGGAATAGCCGTTGTCAAGCAGCCATTTCACTTCTTCGGGATAGCCGTTAGCAAACTGCTGCTTAACGCGGCGCGCGATATTTTCGTAGAGCACCGCACGGTCCCTTGTAAGCCCGATATAGAATATATCCCACGGCGATTCCATCCTGTCTGCGCTTCCGTACCACCAGGAGGCGCTTTTGCCGGTTATTCTGAATATCTCAAGAGCACGCATAGTGCGCACCGGGTCGTGCGGATGTATCCTTGCGGCCGACTCGGGGTCTATCCCTTCAAGCTCGCCGTGCAGAGCGTCAAGACCTCTTTCCTTTATTTCATTTTCCAGCTCGGCGCGCACGTTCTCATCCTTCGGCAGGTTATCCGAGAGCGCACCTTCAAGCGCACGGTAGTAAAAGGGCGTGCCGCCGATCAGAAGGGGCACGCGCCCGCGCACGCATATGCGGCGTGCGGCGTCAGCCGCGTCCGCGGCAAAATCAGCGGCGGAATATATCTGATCCGGATCGGCTATATCTATCAGGTGATGGATGATGCGGCGCCGTATCTCACGGGAGACCTTGTCCGTGCCCACGTCAAGATAGCGGTAGACCTGACGTGAATCCACCGATATTATCTCGGCTCCGAGCGACGACGCGAGCGAAAGACTGAAGTTTGTCTTGCCTACGGCGGTGGGCCCTATTATAGCGATCGCTTTGATCTTCCCGTCTTTCATATCCGGTACCGTTCTTAACGTCTGCATCCTGTTTCGTCAAAACAGCGGATATATCCCGCTGAAGCAGGCTTGCCCCGCTTTCCGATTCTACCTTTCAAACCATTCAAAGAGCTTTTTATTCTCTATCAGGAAGACTGTAGGCCTGCCGTGCGGGCAGGTGTACGGTGTGTCGCAGCGTTCAAGGCGTGAGAGGAGCTCCTCCGCCTCTTCGCGTTCAAAGCGCTGCCCGAGCTTCACCGCGTCGCGGCACGCAAGACGAGCCATGCGCCACCAAACTTCCCTGTCGCGCTTCCCGGGGTCGCTTTCCGTCTCTATGCCGCGAATGGCAGACCGCAGCATGTCTACAGGCGACAGATGTCCCTTCCCTTTTATCGCAGGTACGGCCGTCAGCATATCGTCAGACGTCATAAAGCCCAGCTCTTCGAGCTCCTTCCGGTAGAGCGAGGCTTCCGCGGCAACAGCCGGCGGTATCTCCTGAGGCACGGCAAGCTGCTGCACCGCCGCGCTTGCACTGAAAGCCGAGCATATCTCCTCGTACAGTATCCTTTCATGCGCGGCATGCGGGTCGAGAAGGCAGACAGCATCCGGAAAATCAAATATCAAAAACCCGCTTGAGGACTGGCCGATATAGCGCTTGCCGGCAGACGGCGCTCTGAAGCTTTCCCGGGGAACAGCATCTTCCGCTGCAGGTATGAAGATATTGATGTTTTCCGCCTGCTGAGCAGAAAGGGGACTTGCGGTACGCAGGCGTTCTTTCTTATAAAAGTTCCATGCCTCCGTGCCGCCGGGCAGAGCCTGCGGCATGCTGTCAACGCCGCTCCGGGGGGCTGCGGGATCGCCGCTGTTTATTGACAGTCTCTCAGCGAAGATCGTTTTCGCGCAGTTGAATACCGCTTTGAAGACATCCCCGCTTCTGCGGAAACGGACTTCTTCTTTTGTCGGATGGATATTCACGTCGACTTCATCCGGAGGAAGAACAAGCATCACCAGCCATTCCCCGAAAGCGGCCGCGTCCTGCGAGGATATCGCGGCTTTTACCGAAGCGTCCTGTACCCGTCTTCCGTTTACAAAAAGCGTGACAGATACCCTTCTTGAATCCGGCATCGGGTTCCACCAGATGCGCACCGAAAGAGCGCCGCTCTGAGCCTGCGAAAAACGTATCAGAGCCTGCTTTCCCCAGCGCCGCTGCAGCCGTTCTTCCACACTGTCGGCGGCCGCGTATTCGACTATCTTCCTGCTTCCTTCGGCAAGACGGAAAGAGACCGCGGGATATATCAGCGCATAATCGTTTATTATCTGGACGATACGGCGGAGTTCCGCTGATGAGGTCTTAAGGAATTTTCGGCGCGCGGGCAGATTGAAGAAAAGATCGTCTATCTGCACGCGGGTGCCGGCTTTTGCCGGCGTCTCGCAGTGAAGCGTTATCTCCCCCGCTTCGCATCTGATAAGGCCGCCGTTATCTTCACCG
>JAEEYY010000046.1 GCA_016288355.1 Synergistes sp. | reverse complement strand
GAAACATGCGAACCTTTCGGGAAAGAAATGCCGGCACAAAATGCGGAAACCGTAAAGAAGACTCCTGTAAGCACAGTAAAAACACAGCTCCCGGTTGAAGAAAGCAATGCGGCAAAAGGGGTTGCCGAAGAAGAGGATATAGATTACAACGATCCCGAATCGGTAAAGCGTGCCGAGGAATTTGAAGCCCAGTCCGAAGATGCCGCAGAGGAGGAAGAGCCCTGTGGCGCCGTCCAGGATCCTAACTTCAGCTACGATTCTTCCGGAGCGGGGCACATAAAACAGGGCATTTTCCCGCCGCCTGCCGATATATTCGGCCCTCCGGAAGCCGTTGACGAAGAGATGGATGAAGAGAAGGCGGGGGAGCTGGGCGGCAAGATAGTTTCCACGCTTTCACAGTTCGGCATCGAGTCGCAGCTTGCCGAGATACTGGTAGGCCCCACCGTGATACAGTTCAGGATACAGCTTGCGCCGGGCGTAAAGGTCAGCAAGGTGGCGGCCCTTTCCAACGATATAGCCCTTGCGATGGCCGTTTCGAGCCTGCGCATAGAAGCGCCGATTCCCGGCAAACCATATGTCGGGATCGAGATACCCAACCCGAAGAGACGCGGCATTCCTCTCAGGACGGTAATTGAGGGGCGCGCATTCTCCGAAACGGAGCTCATGCTGCCTCTGCCTTTCGGCGTGGCGGTTAACGGAGAACCTGTAGTCGTGGGACTTGAAGAGCTGCCGCATCTTTTGGTTGCCGGTACCACCGGCTCAGGCAAAAGCGTTTTCGTCAATTCCTGCATAGTGGGACTCTGTTCAAAGCGTACGCCTGCGGAACTTCGCATGATTCTTGTTGACCCGAAGCGCGTGGAGATGGCCGTATACGATAAGCTGCCTCATCTGCTCACGCCTCCGGTGACCGATCCCAAAAAGGCCGTTCAGGCCCTGGCCTGGCTGATACGCGAGATGGAAAGGCGTTATTCGGCGTTTGCCAAGCTGCGCGTACGCAATCTGACCGGATATAACGAAAAAGTGCTGCCGAAAGACCGCATCCCTCATATCGTCGTCGTGGTCGATGAACTTGCCGACCTCATGATGACAGCTGCCAAAGAGGTCGAAGAGTATATCTGCAGGCTGGCTCAGATGGCGCGTGCCACAGGCATACATCTGATGCTCGCTACCCAGAGACCGTCGGTAAATATAATCACCGGCCTTATCAAGGCAAACATACCGGCGCGCGTGGCGTTTACGCTGCCCAGCAATGCCGACTCCCGCACCATCATAGACTGTGCCGGCGCAGAAAAGCTTTTAGGCAAGGGAGACATGCTCTTTTCGTCGACAAAGCACCCCAAGCCCATACGTGTGCAGTCGCCGTGGATAGCCGATCAGGTTCTTGCAGACTGGCTTAGGTATATGACAAACACCTTCGGGGAGCCGAGCTTTATAAGGATAGAAGACCAGGGGAGCGGTTCGTCCGGCGGAAACGGCGGAAGCTTTGACGATGAACTGCTTGAGGAAGCGGTGGAGACGGTGCTCAGCACCGGAATCGCATCTGCGAGCGGGCTTCAGCGCCGGCTCCGTGTAGGCTTTTCGCGCGCGTCAAGACTCATAGACATGATGGAGCAGCTGGGTATAGTAGGTGCGGCAGACGGCGCGCGTCCGCGCGAGATACTGGTGGATGAAGATACTGCGAAAGAAATACTTGAGGATGCCGGATGCGGCGGCGGAACGGAATAAAAAAAAGAGCCGTTTTAAACGGCTCTCTGTACTTTTCCGGAACGAAGGCACTTAGTGCAGATATGAAGTCTGCGCGTCTCACCGCCGCCCATATCGACCTTGACGCTCTGGATATTGATGAGCCAGCGGCGTCTTGTGTGGCGGTTGGAATGGCTGACGGAGTTCCCGGTCACGGGGCCGCGTCCGCAGCAGTCACAGTACTTTGACATTTGTTTCCCTCCTTGCTTCACTTAAAGCAGTCAACCTGTGTATTCTATCACATGAGTGCAGGAAACTGCAACAGTTTGCGAGGCCAAATCTTAAACAGTTCTACGACGGCGGCCGAAGAGGGAAAAAACCGGGCAGGCTCGTCAGCATATGCCCTGATGAGCGATAAAGCAGCATCGCTGAAAAGCACGCTGAGAAAGGGAGTCGTATCGGATGGATTTCGCCGAAAAAATTGCAGAGTTAGAAAAAATACTGCAGGATATGGACGGAGAGAAACTTTCTCTTGACAGAGCGCTTGAGGAATATGAGAGAGGAATAAAACTGATTCGCGAATGCCGCGCCTACCTTTCGGAAGCACAGCAGAAGGTGACGATGCTCGCCGAAGAAGATGAAAAAAACATGGAAGGGCCTGCATCCGATGAATGACGCCGAACTGCGGTCAGTCAGAGAAGCGCTTGAGTCTGGCCGCTCTCTGATAGAAAAGTACATCAGCGAAACAAAAGAAGCGCGTTCACGCGGCGTCACGAAGAAACTATTCGAATCAATGGAATATTCGCTCTGTGCAGGAGGTAAGCGCATTCGCCCGATACTCTGCCTTGCCGCGGCAAAGAGATGCGGCCTGCAGGAAAGGAACGCGCTCCCGATGGCGCTTGCCCTTGAGATGCTGCATACAGCGACGCTGATACATGACGACCTGCCCTGCATGGACAACGATGATATGAGGCGCGGCAAACCTTCAAACCATGCGCTTTTCGGAGAGACCCTGGCAGTTTTGGCAGGTGACGCTCTGCTTGCCCAGTCATTTGAATTTCCAATCTCTCACACAGAAGGGGTGCCGGCAGCAAACCTTCTGCGGGCGATCGGCATATTTACGGCGGCTGTAGGTCCCGCCGGTGTATGCGGCGGACAGACGCTTGACATGTTCAAAGATGCTGAACCGGGATGCGGCGCAGGAAGAATAGCAGCGCTGAAGACCGGCGCGCTCATCAAGGCAGCCGTACTTACCGGAGCTGCGCTTGCGGGAGCGGACGATGATCTGTTTGCTGCCTGCGGCAAATATGCAGAGCATCTCGGCGCCGCGTTTCAGATAGTAGATGATATACTTGACTCAACGTCAACAGCGGAAGAACTCGGTAAGACGCCCGGCAAAGACGTATTGCAGGATAAGATCACTTATGTAAGCGAATACGGTATCGACAGAGCGAGAGCGATGGCCCGCGAAGAGTCTGCGGCAGCTTCTGCCGCAATTGTAAAATACTTTGGCAGCTGCGATTTTTTAGTGCTTCTGCCTGAATATCTGGTTCACAGGAGCAATTGAGGCGCGTCGTGTTAAAAAAGAAAGCCGCCCGGTCCGGTGCTGAAATGAGGAAGTAATGACCCTTTTAGAAAGAGTTTCTGACTTCAGAGGGCTTCACGGCCTGTCTGAAAATGAATTAAACACGCTCTGCAAAGAGCTAAGGCAGAAGATACTTGAAGTATCTCTGAGAAACGGCGGGCATTTGAGCTCGTCGCTCGGCGCCGTTGAGCTCACGGTCGCGCTGCTGCGTGTATTTAATCCCGACGCGGATAAGATCATTTTTGACGTGGGACATCAGTGCTACGCCTACAAGATCCTTACAAAACGCATGCAGGCCTTTGAAACGCTGCGGAAAAAGGGCGGACTTGCCGGCTTCCCGAGGCTGGGCGACAGCCCTTATGACTTTTTCACAACAGGGCACAGCAGCACGTCTATATCGGCGGCGGCCGGATATGCCAAAGCCCGCGACTTAAAAGGCGAAAACCACGAGGTGGTCGCGGTCATAGGGGACGGCGCTTTGCTCAACGGCGTTTCGTTCGAAGCTCTCAATGCACTTGATGATCTACACAGCAAGGTAATAATCATACTTAACGACAACAAAATGTCTATAAGCCCGCGTGTCGGCGGTATGGCAAGACATCTGGCCGAACTTGCCGTCAATCCGGCCTATAAAAAACTTAAGGAATCCATAAAGACCCAGTGCGAGGGCACTGAAAAAGGGCAGAACATAAAAAACGCGCTCTCCGGCATAAAAACGAAAATGAAGTCTCTGCTGCTGCCCACCAACATTTTTGAAGAGATGAATGTCAGCTACTGGGGGCCCTTTGACGGACACAACATCGCAGAGATGGAAAAAGTATTCGGACTTGCGCGCAGCTATGACGAATCTCTTTTGATACATGTGATGACAAAAAAAGGCAAAGGCTTCACGCAGACCGAAAAATATCCCTCTTTTTTCCATGGAGTGGGCCCCGGGACTTCAATAAACGCTCCGGAAGAAAAGAATAAAAATACCTTAAAAAGCGACCGCAGCTGGAGCGCCGCGATGGCAGACGCCCTTTGTGACCTGGCAGGGGAAGATCCCCGTATCACAGTGTGTACAGCCGCTATGAAAGACGGAACCAAACTTGGCGCTTTTGCCAGGGAATATCCGTCGCGCTTCTTCGATACCGGGATCGCCGAGGAGCATACGCTGGTATTCGCCGCAGGTCTTGCGGCAGCCGGCATGAAGCCGGCGGTCTGCATATATTCCACATTCCTTCAGCGCGCCGCCGACCAGATAGTACATGCTATATGCCTGCCAAAGCTGCCGGTGCTGCTTGGGATCGACCGCAGCGGGCTTGTCGGCGAAGACGGCGAAACTCATCATGGTATCCTTGACGTGCCATGGCTGCGGGCCGTGCCTAACATAACCATTGCCGCGCCGAGAGACGCGCTGGAGCTTGAATATCTTGTCCGTGAATGGAAAAAACGCTCAATACCGATGGCCGTGCGCTACCCGCGCAGCAAGGCCCCGCTCTGCGTTCCGCGAGGCCTGCCGGACAGAGAAGCTGCGCCGTGGGGCAGACTCGAAGTCCTTTGCGGGGGCAGCGGCATATGCCTCATCGGTATAGGCAGCACGGTAGAACTGATGCTCGAGAGCGCCGATGCGATAGAAGCAGCATCCGGAGTGCGCCCGACCGTGGCAGACCTTCGTTTTATCAAGCCGATAGATTATGAGGGACTCGACAGACTTCTTTCTTCACATTCAAGAATCGTCACTGCGGAGGAAAATGCTCTTGAGGGAGGCGTCGGAGAGGCGATAGCGGCGCGTATTGAGCGGCTCGGCCTTCCTGCCGTCCTCTTTGCCGCCGGTGTGCCGGATCGCTTCATATCTCACGCATCAAGAAGCGAACAGTGGGAAGAGTGCGGACTTACCGCCGAAAATATTAAAAGACTGGCGCTTTCATGACAAAGCAGAAGCCTGTCCGCCTCGACAAATTTATCACGGACAGAAAAATGGCCGTCTCACGCGCGGCGGCGCAGCACTACATAGAAGAGGGGCGGGTGTCTGTCAACGGCATCGTGGTGCTTAAACCTTCTTCAATGGTCTCCTGCGGCGCCGACGTCAGGATAGACGCTCCGGAAAAGGAATGGGTCAGCAGAGGCGCCTATAAGCTACTCAAAGCGATCAGCAGCTTTTCGCCTGACGTCTGCGGCAGGCGCTGCATAGACATAGGCGCCTCTACCGGCGGCTTCACCGAGGTGCTGCTTGAGCACGGCGCGGCGCATGTATACTCGGTAGACGTGGGGTACGGACAGCTTGCCTGGAAGCTGCGCAGCGACAGCAGAGTCACAGTGCTTGAACGCACAAACGCAAGAAACCTGACCATTGAGATGATAGACGGCGAAAAGGCCGATATCATAGTTTCTGACGCTTCATTCATATCCGCAAAGCTGCTGCTGCCAAAAATGCAGGAACTCCTGGCCGGCGGCGGCTCGATAATGCTGCTGGTCAAGCCTCAGTTCGAAGCTGGCAGAGAAAGAGTGGGAAAGGGCGTGATAACCGACCCCGCGCTGCATCTGTCGATACTGAACGAAATGGCCTCCTTTATCGAGGAAAAAACAGCTCTTTCGCTTGAAGCAGCCGATTTTTCGCCTATACGCGGCCCCGAAGGCAATATTGAATTCCTTTTTTATTTAAGACACAGAACGTCAGTTTCTGCTCCGCAGCGTCCCGATTTTGATAAAATTGTCGAAGAAGCTCATTTAAAGAGCTGCGCTCATCCTTGATGATAAGGTGATAGCTTTGGATAAAAACCGCAAAGAGATAAAAATAGGTCTGCTTTTTAACACACAGAAGCCGGAAGCGACAGATATGGCTATGAGGCTCTGGCGCTGGGGAAAAGAAAAAGGCATGGCCTTTCTGCTGCCGCCTCATGAAGCCTCGGCAATAGCGCTTCCCGGCGTCGACGATGAAACATGGAGGAATGAAACGGAATTTGCCGTGGTGCTTGGCGGCGACGGAACTTTCCTCAGAGCGGCCCGTTATACATTCGGCTGCGGCGTGCCGCTGTACGGCATAAACCTCGGCCGCCTCGGATTTATGGCGGTAGGCAGCCCGGAATCCGCGGAAAACGATATAGAAGAAATAGTTTCGGGCAACTATACAGTCCAGCTGCGCCGTCTGCTGAAGGGACAGGTCTGGCGCGGAGGCAGACTGGTCCATGAGCTTTATGCGCTGAATGACCTTGTCATATCCAAGGGCAGCCTGGCTCGTGTTATAGACATAGAAGTCAGGGTCGGTACAGAGATCCTCTCGCTTTTCCTCGCAGACGGCCTTATACTCTCAACGCCGACAGGTTCCACTGCTTATTCTCTTTCCGCCGGCGGGCCTATAGTTCCTCCTCATGTTCCCTGCATGATCATGGCGCCTATCTGTGCGCATACGCTGTACGCAAGGCCTGTCATACTCAGCGAGAGCGACAATATACGCGTGATACCCAAAGGTGACGCGCGCAGCCTGATGCTGACACAGGACGGCCAGCTCGGCTATGAACTGCTGCCGGGGGATGAACTTCATGTCACGCTCGACAGCCATACATTCGTGCGTACGATACAGCTTACCGGACGCAGCTATTACGACCTTCTCAGAGAGAAGCTCCGCTGGGGCTTCAACGGCATAAGAGAGG
>JAEEYY010000005.1 GCA_016288355.1 Synergistes sp. | reverse complement strand
TGCTGGGACGTTCAGGAAGCTGTCAAAAACCAGATAGAGCGTTTTACCGGCTATTCTGTTAAAAACGTAAACGTATATGTTCAGGGCATAACTTTTGCTGAAGACGAAGCCTCCGACGAAAAAGAGGAAGCAAACTGATACGGGAGCTGCAAAGAGGCTTGATCCCAGCGTGACGAATCACAGGCAGGCCGGTTCCAGTACCGGCCTCCTTTTTTGAAAGGCGGTGACTGTTATGCTTTTTTTGTGGACTACCACAAAGCTCGGAAAAATATGGATAGACGGGGATGCCGCGAAGCTGATAATTTCCAAACGCCTTCCCAAAGAGTTCTACGTGCAGGACGTTTCGTTCCTTGGGGAACAGAACCTTCTCAACGCCTATATCGCCGTGTCTGAGGATGTGCCTGCCGAAAAAAAGCAGGAGCTTGAGACACGCATCGGCGATCTGTTTGCAAGATCCGGTATAACGGCCCAGATCAACTGGCTGAACGTAGCGCCTCAGGACAACAAAAAAGCTAACCCGCTGTGGATGATGCCCCTTTTCTGGGCGGCTGCCGCAGCTGCCGTGACAGCGCTTTTCCATATGGGCTTAAAAGGCATAGTATGGTCTGTCTTTTCGGCGGTGGTCGGATACGGAGCCTCATGGGTGCTGGTCACGGAAGACGGGCACAGGCAGATAGCGGCATTAAAAGAACATTTCAGGAGATGATTTACTGTGTTGTCCCGTAAGGCGCAGCTGCGCCGAAGGGCGCGCGAGATAGCGCTGCAGCTTGTATATATGAACGAATTAAGACCTTGTCCCGCAGAGGAGGCGCTTGAATTTTTCCCTGCGGAAGAGGCTCTCGGGCTCTTTGGCAGAGAACTTGCGAAAGATGGTGACGCTGCCCCTGAAAAGGATAAGTTCCCGAGTGTTGATTCATTCGACATATCCCTTGAAGATGCCGAAAGGGACGAGATAATATCTTACGTCCGGGAGCTTTTCTGCGGCATATGCGCCGACTATGCGGAAGTGGAAAATACAGTTCGCATGCATCTGGAGAGCAAATGGCGCTCGGAGAGGCTCAATTCGATAGACAAAAGCATAATATCTCTTGCCGTTTACGAAGGCATCATTGCGAAAAAAGTTCCGCAGAACATTGCCATATCGGAAGCGGTACACCTTGCGAAGCTTTTCGGCGCCGAGGATTCGCCGAAGTTTGTGAACGGTGTGCTCGGGAAGATAGCGCGCAGCTGCGATGAAGAGCATAAATAACGAAATAATCACAGTTGATGAGATGACGGCCGGCGTCCGCGACGCGCTGCTGCGCGACCCGCGCCTTTCCGGCTTCTCGGTGCGCGGCGAACTTCTCGGCTTTAAACTGCATACGAGCGGTCATGCTTACTTTACGCTGCTCGGTGAAAATACCCGTGTCGCCTGCGTCCTCTTCCGCTCATATGCCGCTTCTGTGCTGGCCTGGCCCAAGGACGGGGACGAGGTGCTGGTGCGCGGCAAGATAGACGTCTACGGCGCACGCGGCGCATATCAGATATATGCCACCGCGCTGCTGCCTCTGGGCGCCGGAGCTAAAGCGCGCGCAAAAGAGATGCTCAGGCAGCGCCTCGAAAAAGAAGGGCTTTTTGACCCGCGTCTTAAAAGACCGCTGCCGCGTTTCCCTGAGCGTGTCGCGGTCATAACCTCTCCTACAGGCGCGGCGCTTCAGGATATATTAAAGCTTCATTCACTCAGATTCCCATGTTCCGAGCTTATCGTGGTCCCAAGCCTGATGCAGGGCGCGGACGCATCCGGAGATATCATAAGAGCCTTTTCACGCGTGCGCGGCATCAGGGGGCTTTCATGCGTCATACTGGCCCGGGGCGGCGGAAACAGGGATGACCTGGACATATTTGACAGCGAGGAAGTGACGCGCGCGGTGCGTCTCTGCCCCGTTCCTGTCATTACCGGGCTGGGCCATCAGATCGATTCAACGCTGGCCGATATGGCAGCTGATGCGTCGGCGCCTACGCCTACAGGAGCTGCGGAGAGGCTCTTCCCCGACGGGCATGCGCTTGATGCTGCGCTTGCAGCGGCACGCGGAAGCCTTACATCACGCATCTCGGCAAGATTTGTTTCTATTTTATCCGGCCTTAATGAATCTCTGGAACGCCTGAACCGTTCAATAGTAAAAAACCAGCTGGCCCCGGCGGGCGATTTTTTATCGTCAGCAGAAGAACGGCTGAATAAAGAGATACGGAGCCGGCTTAAAGAGGCTGACGCTGCGGTTATATCGCTTTTGCAGCGTCTTGAGGGTCGTTCGCCGCTTGCTCTGCTTGCGAAGGGATACAGCATATGCGAAGACGCCGGAGGCCTGATCGTTAGCAGCGCCTCCGCGCTGTCGGCGGGAGACAGCCTGAAGCTGATCTTCCGGGACGGTTCGGCCGGCGTGCGCGTTGACAGTGTTGTTCTGAATGAATTTCATACGGAGGCTGACTGATGCTGCCGGAGAGTATTATCTGGAAGAACGGTGAACTTCTTCTGCTTGATCAGAGGGAGCTGCCCTTTGAAGTGCGCTACGCTGCCTGCCGCAGCGCGGAGGACGTCGCTGTCGCGATAAAGAATATGACCGTGAGGGGGGCTCCCGCGATAGGCGCGGCGGCTGCCTACGGACTTGCAATGGCAGCCGTATCGGAAGACTTTGAAAGATCGGCGCAGACCCTTTTGGAGTCGCGCCCCACTGCCGTAAATCTCTCATGGGCCGTTGATCGTATGAGAAGGCTTTATCATGAAAATACCGGGCTCCCGGGAAAAGAGCTGTTCCGCTTGCTGGAAGCCGAAGCCGTAAAAATACATAAAGAAGATATAGAGATAAACAGGAAGATAGGCTTTTTCGGGCAGCAGCTGCTTCCCGGAGCCGGAACGGTCATAACGCACTGCAACGCAGGAGCCCTCGCAACAGCGGGCTACGGAACGGCGCTCGGCGTCTTCCGCGCAGCCTCCGAAGCAGGGAAAAAAATAAAGATCTACGCGGACGAGACCCGTCCGCGCCTCCAGGGCGCCCGCCTCACCGCCTTTGAACTTTTCGCCGACGGCTTTGATGTGACTGTGATAACCGATTCGATGGCTGCTTTTCTGATGTCGCGCAGAAAAATAGACGCGGTGGTGACCGGGGCCGACAGGATAGCGGCAAACGGGGACACGGCAAATAAGATAGGGACCTATTCGCTTGCCGTTTCCGCGCATTTCCACAGCGTGCCCTTTTATATCGCCGCGCCTCTTTCCACATTTGACATAAAATGCGCTTCGGGCGCCGATATACCGATAGAACACCGGGACGGAAGCGAAGTGCGCGAAATATGCGGAGCACGCGTGCTCCCTGACGAGATAGACGTATGGAACCCTTCTTTTGACGTTACGCCGGCGGAACTGATAACAGGCATAATAACTGAACGCGGCGTTATACGCGCCCCCTTTGCCGGGAGAATAAAAGAATTGCTGACTGAAGGAGCTGTAGCGAATGAAAAGTGATTTCAAAATAGCTGATATAAAGCTGGCGCCGGAAGGACAAAGGCGCATCGAATGGGCCTGGCAGTATATGCCTGTGCTCAGGCTGATAACGGAAAAGGAAGCGGAGAAAAAACCTCTTTCAGGCGTCACGATAGGCGCCTGTCTGCACCTTGAGGCAAAAACTGCATGCCTTCTTAAAGCGCTTAAAGAGCTTGGCGCCGTAGTCGCGGCTGCAGGCAGCAACCCTCTCTCCACGCAGGATCCGATATGCGCCGCCCTTGCAGAAAGCGGCGTGCATGTATTCAGCAGGCGCGGCATGAGCGCAGCTGAGTATTCCGACAATCTTCGCGAGATGCTGAACTGGGAGCCGCAGGTGATAATAGATGACGGCGGGGACGTAGTCGCGATGCTGGTCGAAGAGCGCAAAGACCTTGCCGGAAAGATAATGGGAGGCTGCGAGGAGACCACCACCGGGATCAAGCGGCTCAAAGCGATGGCGGCCGAGGGCGTGCTCCCGTTCCCGATGCTTGCGGTAAACGACGCTGAGAGCAAGCATCTCTTTGACAACCGCTACGGGACCGGGCAGTCGGTCTGGGATGCGATAATGCGCACGACAAATCTTGTGGTGGCAGGCAAGAACGTCGTCATTGCCGGCTACGGATGGTGCGGTAAGGGAACGTCAAAGCGGGCGGCAGGCCTGGGAGCCCGCGTCACCGTCGTGGAAGCGAACCCGCACCGCGCGCTTGAAGCGCTGATGGACGGCTTTGAGGTAACGAATATGAGCGACGCCGCCAGGAAGGGCGACATTTTCATTTCTGTCACCGGCAATACAAAAACAATTCGCCGCGAACATTTCGAAGTTATGAAGGACGGCGTGCTTCTTGCAAACGCGGGACATTTCGACGTGGAGGCATATGTACCGGATCTGAAGGAGATGGCAGCAAGTACATACAGCTCGCGCAGCGGCATAGATACCTATGTGATGCCGGACGGGCGCCGGCTGCATCTCCTCGGCGAGGGCAGGCTCGTAAATCTGGCGGCAGGCGACGGACATCCGGTAGAGATAATGGATCTGAGCTTTGCGATGCAGCTGCTCTCGGCGCTCTATATCAGCCGGAACAAGCTGGCCCCCGGGCTCTATAAGGTACCGGAGGAGCTCGACAGGCGCGTAGCGGAACTGAAGCTCGAATCTCTCGGGATAACGATCGAAAAGCTGACGCCGGAACAGGAAGCCTATATGGCAGACTGGAGGGAATAAAGGATGAACATTTACCGCGACGTTGTGGTCTGGGATGCGGAATCGGAAGCAGCGCGCAGATGCGATGTATGTACGGAAAACGGGAAGATATCGGCAGTAAAGCCGGCAGGCACGTATGCTTACGGCGCGGCATATGAGGGGCGCGGCAGGACAGCGCTTATCCCGGGCTTTGTGAATGCGCACGGACATGCTGCAATGACGCTGACGCGCGGTTTCGGAGAGGACCTGCCTCTTATGGACTGGCTGCAGAAGAGGATCTGGCCGGCGGAAGCCAAGCTCGACGGAGAGCTCGTCTATAAGGGCACGCTGCTTTCCATCCTTGAGATGCTCTCTACCGGTACCACCTGTTTTGCCGATATGTATTTCTATATGGACCGCGTTGCCGACGCCGCCCTTGAAGCAGGCATCAGGGCCGGGCTCTCCCGCGGCGTGATGGGCGACACGAGCATCGAAAAGCTGAATGAGAACCTGGCATTTGCAAAAAAATATGACGGCCTTGAGGGGCTTGTCAGAGTCCAGACCGGGCCTCATGCTCCCTACACCGTTTCATTTGAATGTATGAAATATGTCGCTGAAGCTTCCAAAGAAAACGGCCTCGGAGTGCAGCTGCACTGGCTGGAGACAAAAAACGAGTGGAATATGGTGGAAGCCGGAAGCCGCATGACTCCCGAGGAGTATCTTGAACAGACCGGGCTGCTTGATGTAAAGCATCTGCTCCTTGCGCACTGCGTTTGGATGGATAAGGAAAAGATGCCTTTCTACGCAAGACCGAACATCACCGTGGCGCACAACCCGAAGAGCAATCTCAAGCTTGGAAGCGGCGTGGCGCCTGTCGCCGCAATGAACGAAGCTCATATCAACGTGGCTTTGGGGACTGACGGCGCTTCGAGCAACAACAGACTGGATATGTGGGATGAGATGAGGTATGCCGCGCTGCTCCAGAAGGGCTTTAATATGGACCCGTCGCTTCTTACGGCTCAGGACGCGCTTAGCATGGCCACCAAAAACGGCGCTGAGGCCCTCGGCTTCAGTGATACCGGACTGATAAGGGAAGGCTGGGCCGCAGATTTTATCCTGATAGACCTCGATATGCCGCACTACACGGGCTGGAACTGCGAAAACCTTCCGGGATATCTTGTATACGCCGGTTCCTCCGCGGATATAATGACCACGGTAGTAGCGGGTAAGACCCTTTATCACATGGGAGAGTTCCCGGGGCTCGACGCGGAGCGGATAATCGCAGAAGCGGCGGAAGCAAGGAAAAAGCTTTTATAAAAGCATGCTGCAGACTGATGCGCACGGCTTCTGCCGCGCGCGTGAGGCCGCCCGCCTGTTGTCAGAAAGAGGGCGGCTTTGTTTTTTGAAAGATGTGCTTTTTCTGTGCAATACGAAGTAAATCGTATATAATATTCTGTTAGTCTGAATCAGCAGGGGGAAATCCAAATGGAACGCCGCAGCGGCAAAGAGTTACGCGAACTGTTTTTGAAGTTTTTTGAAGAAAAGGGCTGCAAAAGATATCACAGCTTCTCACTGGTGCCGGACGATCCGACTCTTTTGTTCACGATAGCCGGGATGGTGCCGTTCAAATCATATTTCCTGGGACTTAAAAGACCTGAGGTGACAAGGGCGACGACAGCCCAGAAGTGCGTGCGCACCAACGATATAGAGAACGTAGGGCATACGGCGCGCCACCACACATTTTTCGAGATGCTTGGCAATTTCAGCTTCGGCGATTACTTCAAGGAAGAGATAATCCCGTGGGCATGGGAGTTTTTGACTGAGCGCGTAGGCCTTGATCCGAACAGGCTTTACGCTACGGTATATCTGGATGACGACGAGGCTTTCAACATCTGGCACGAGAAAGTCGGGCTGCCAAAGGATCGCATCTTCCGCCTCGGCGAGGACGACAATTTCTGGGCGGCCGGTCCTGTAGGTCCGTGCGGACCCTGCTCCGAGATAATTTATGACCAGGGAGAGGAATTTTCCTGCGGCAAGCCGACATGTACTGTAGGCTGTGACTGTGACCGTTATCTTGAGATATGGAACCTGGTATTTATGCAGTTCAACCGCGATAAGGAAGGCAAGCTCACGCCGCTGCCCAAGAAAAACATAGATACCGGTATGGGGCTCGAACGTCTTGCCTCCGTGGTGCAGGGCGTGCCCAATGACTTTGAGACCGACCTCTTCCGCCCGATAATGGAAAAGGCCTGTGAGCTGGCCTCCGTGAAATACGGGGAAGATCCCAAGAAAGACATGGCTGTCAAGATAATCTCCGACCATATCAGGGCATCCGCGTTCATGATAGCGGACGGCGTGCTGCCGACCAACGACGGGACCGGCTATGTGCTGAGACGCCTCATCCGCCGCTCGGTGCGCTTCGGCCGTCTGCTTGGCGTCGATCGCCTCTTCCTCACAGATCTGCTTCCGGTGGTGCGTGATTCGATCGGCGACGAATATCATGAACTCGTTGAGCAGTCCTCCGCTATAGAACAGGTGCTCAGAACTGAAGAAGAACGCTTCTCCCGCACGCTTTCGCAGGGAAGCGAGCTTATGTACTCCGAGATAGAAAAGCTCGAGGCCAAAGGCAGTAAAGAGCTGCCCGGAGAAGTAGCATTCGTGCTCTATGACACATTCGGCTTCCCGCTTGAGCTCACCGAAGAGATGTGCGAGGAGCGCGGGCTGACCGTCGACAAGGACGGCTTTGAAGCGGCGATGGAAGAGCAGCGCGAGCGCGCGCGCGCGTCGAGCAAACAGACTTCCAGCGTGATCTCAAAGAATGTATACACGGAACTTGCTGATAAGCTGGCGCCGACCCGGTTCCTTGGCTATGATAAGACCTCCTGCACCGCTCCTCTCAAAGCGATAATAGTTGAGGGCGCGTCTGTCGAAATAGCGGAAGCCGGGACCAAAGCGGAACTTGTTTTCGGCGAAACGCCTTTCTACGGGGAAAAGGGTGGACAGGTCGGAGACAAGGGCGTCATAATAACGGACAACGCCGAGTTTGAAGTGACAGACACCGTTTACCCGGCGGCGGACCTTATAGTCCACCGCGGGCGCGTCGTATCCGGCTCTCTGAAGATCGGCGATACTGCCTCGCTGAAGGTCGATGAAAAGCGCCGTTCCGAGATACAGCGCCACCATACGGCGACTCACCTGCTGCACGAAGCGCTGACCCGCGTGCTCGGGAAGCATGTCCGTCAGGCCGGCTCGATCGTTACGCCGACCTTCCTGCGCTTTGACTTCAACCATTTTGCGCCGGTGACCGAGGATGAGCTCCGCGAGGTGGAGCGCATCGTCTACGAGCAGGTACTGGCAAATACGCCGGTGACCACCGAAGTGATGCAGCTCGACGAGGCAAAAAAGACCGGAGCGCGCGCTCTCTTTGAGGAAAAGTACGGGGACCGCGTCCGTGTAGTCGGAGTCAGGGACTTTTCAACGGAGCTGTGCGGCGGCACTCACGTCAGGAGTACAGGGGAGATCGGACTTGTTAAGATCCTCCGCGAAGAGGGCATAGGCTCGGGCATTCGCAGAATAACTGCTGTTGCCGGCAGCTCGTCGCTGCCGATATTCCAGAACTGGGGCGCCGCGGTGGCTATGGCGGTCACGATGTGCGGCGGAGACGTGGATACCCTGCAGGCAAGGCTTACGTCGATGCTTGACGAAAAGAAAGTCCTTGAGCGCAAAAACCGCGAGCTTCAGGTAAAGGCCGCTATGTCTGATATAGAAAACAGCGTGAAGCCATGCGCAAGCGAGGGCGGAGTCGACCTGATAATAGAAAGATTCGATAACATTACTCCGGATCTGCTCCGTCAGATAGGCGACCGCATACGTCAGAAATATCCGAACGCAATGCTGCTGCTCGCCGGGGTAGGCGAAGAAAAACGCGTTATGCTCACAGCTATGGCCTCTGCCGATATAGTTAAGGCCGGCGCGAACGCAGGCAAGCTCCTTAAAGCAGTTGCTGCCGAGATGGACGGCAAGGGCGGCGGAAGCCCGACGCTTGCACAGGGCGGTGCTCAGAGCTCTGAGAAGCTCGACAAGGCCTTTGCCGCGGCTCCCGCTATATTCAAAGGGCTGATCTCAGGGAAATAGTAATGCAGCGAGTAGTCGCTCTCGACATCGGCACGGTCAGGATAGGCGTCGCGGTAAGCGACCCTCTGGGGAGCTTTGCACAGGGGCTGACCGTGCTCTCCGCGAAGGGCGACTGGCTCTCGGAACTCGAAAAGATAACAGTGTGCTACGGCAGCCCCGAGATTCTTGTGGGGCTGCCGCGCCGTACTAACGGTACCGAAGGCCCGGAAGCGGAGCGCATGCGCGTTATCGCGGATGAGATAAAAGGGCGCTTCCCCGAGCTTAAAGTGACTCTGTGGGACGAGCGCTTCACGACGACGATAGCTCAGAGGACACTTCTTGAGGCCGACGTATCACGTGCCGGAAGAAAGAAAAAAGTTGACGAAATAGCCGCTGTGCTTCTGCTGCAGTCCTATCTTGACAGCAGGCGCGCAGCTTCTTTTTGAAATGAGGCCCCAGTGGAACTTCCGCCCGGAGTAAAAATGACGCCGATGCTCGAACAGTATACCTACTGGAAGGACAGATATCCCGACTGCCTTCTTTTTTTCCGCATGGGCGATTTTTATGAAATGTTCTTTGACGACGCCGAGACCGCCTCTGCGGTACTCGATATAACGCTTACTTCGCGCTCCAAAGATTCTGACGCAAAGATACCGATGGCGGGGGTCCCCTTCCATGCTGTAGATTCATACCTCGGACGCCTGGTGGCTGCCGGATACCGTGTGGCGATATGCGAACAGATGACTGAGCCTGACGGCAGAACGCTTGTTGAGCGGGGCGTGATACGCATCGTAACGCCCGGCACATGGATGCCTGAAAACGCTGATGGCGACGGAAAGATAGCGGCAGTCTTATTTTCAGACAAAAGTATCTCGCTTGCTCTGCTTGAAGCGGCAAGCGGTTCGCTTCGTGCCGGGACCTTCCCAGCAGACAGGGGCGCTGATCTGCTTGCCGCGTTTGCGCCGGCGGAAGTGATACTGAAGCGCGGGCAGACAGCCGAATTCGCTGCGAAATGCCCGCTGCTTGCGGCTTTAAGCACCGTTGAACGCGACCGGGGGGATTTTGACCCGCAGCAGGGCTCATCATGGCTCTGCCGCAGGTGGGGCATAGCTTCTCTTTCGCCGATGGGCATTGACGACAGAGATGAAGCGGCGGGAGCCGCGGCGGCCGCTCTTAAGTACCTTGAAGAGACTCAGTTCTCGAAGGCTTCGCATATAACCTCGGTCACTCCGATCCTGCCGCGCGAAAATATGATACTTGACCAGAACACGCAGGCAAATCTGGAACTTACGGACAAAAACAGCGCGTCGCTCTTCTGGTCGCTGAACAAGTGCCGCACGCCGATGGGAAAGCGCCTGCTCAAGGAATGGATAACCTCACCGCTGCAGGATATAGAACAGATAGAAAAAAGGCAGGATATCATCGGGCGTCTTGTAAAAGAGACAAAACTGTGCGGGAAGCTCTGCGGCATGCTCTCAGGCTGCCGCGATATCGGACGGGCGCTTTCGCGCCTTACTCTTAAGATGGGACAGCCCGGGGATCTGCTTGCGATCAGGGAAACGCTTGCGGTACTGCCTTCAATAATAAGCCTGATAAAGGATGACGCGACGCTTGCCCCTCTTGCACCGAAAGGCAGCACTGCTGAGCTCTCTAAGCTTTTGTCATCTGCACTTAACGATACGGTGCCCAGGTTCGTGCGCGACGGCGGTGTGATAAGGCCCGGCTTCAGCGCGGAGCTGGACAAATGGCGCGGCTTGGCTTCAGGTTCTTCGGCGCGTCTTGCGGAATTTGAAGAGAAAGAACGCGAAGCAAGCGGCATAAGGAACCTTAAAGCAGGAGTGAACAAAGTATTCGGCTATTACATAGAGATACCGAAAGGCGCACTTTCGCGTGTGCCGGAGGGCTATATAAGAAAGCAGACCCTTGTTAATGCCGAGCGTTTTATCACTGAAGAGCTTAAAAAGTTCGAGGAAGAGATATTCCGTGCCGAAGGCGAGATACTTTCGATAGAAGCGGAACTGTACGCAGGCCTGGTGGAAAAGACGCTTGCGGCTTCCGAGGCGCTTAAGGAAGCTGCACGCTTCACTGCGGAGCTCGACGTATTTGCGTCGCTTGCGTCTGTGGCCCGCGAACGCGGCTATACGCGGCCGCAGATAGACATGAGCAAGGATTTCATCGTAAAGAATGCGCGTCACCCTGTGATAGAGCTGACTCTCGGAAAAAATCCGTTCACACCGAACGACTTTAACTTCAGCGCGGAAAACGGCCGCCGCATAGCCCTGATAACGGGGCCCAACATGGCAGGCAAATCGACATATCTGCGCATGGCGGCGCTGATCGCGATAATGGCGCATACGGGATCGTTCATACCTGCCGAAAGCGCTAAGATCGGCCTGATAGACAGAGTGTTCACGAGGATCGGCGCGCGAGACGAACTTGCAAAAGGACAGAGCACCTTCATGGTCGAGATGGTGGAGACTGCCGGCATACTGCGCCATGCCACCGACAGGAGCCTTATCATACTGGACGAAGTCGGGCGCGGCACGTCGACATATGACGGGCTGAGCATAGCCTGGGCCGTCGTGGAATTCCTGCAGGGGCAGGAGCATTCAAAGCCGCGGGTATTCTTTGCCACTCACTATCACGAGCTGACACAGCTGGCAGACCTGCTCCCCGGCATAGTGAACCTGAGCATGGGCGTCGCCGAAAGCGAAAAAGGTATAGTCTTCCTGCACAAGGTCGTTGAGGCCCCCTCCGACCGCTCCTACGGTATAGAAGTAGCCCGCCTGGCCGGAATACCCCCGGCGGTGCTGCGCCGTTCACAGGAGCTGCTCGCGAAATTCGAGGAAGAGGGGACCCTGAAAAACGAAGAGATGAAGAATTCCGGCAGCAGCCAGCTTACGCTCTTTGATGTAAGGCAGGAGGCCATTCTTGAAGAGCTGTCCGCATGCGATCCGAACAACATGACCCCGCTTGCCGCGCTTGAGCTGGTCAGCAGGCTGCGCGAAGAGAGCAGAAAGGCGCTTGGTTTCAAATGATAAAAAGACTTGCTCCGGATGTGTCGATGAGGATAGCGGCGGGCGAAGTTATAGAACGCCCTTCGTCGCTTGCGAAGGAGCTTATAGAGAACTCTCTGGACGCCGGAGCCTCCGGCATTTCTGTTCAGACGGAACAGGGAGGCAAGAGCTCGTTCGTTATAGAGGACGACGGCTGCGGGATACCCTTCGACGAACTGCCGCTCGCTCTTGAACGCTATGCGACGAGCAAGATATCCGGCATAGACGACCTTGACAGGATATCCACCCTGGGCTACAGGGGAGAGGCGCTGGCCAGCATCGCAGCCGTCTCCCGCCTTG
>JAEEYY010000045.1 GCA_016288355.1 Synergistes sp. | reverse complement strand
GGTGCTGACCGGTTATGACCGCGACAGTATAGACGCTCCCCTGACAGCAGCGATCGACCGGGCGGCTGCTGTATGCCGCGAGGGAGGCGCTTCGGTATTTGAAGCGAAGCTGCCGATAACTATGGAGCATACCGTTGCCTGCTACTATATGGTGGCCCTCGGGGACGCAAGCTCAAAGCTTGCCTGTTACGACGGCATGCGCTACGGACACCACGCAGACGGCAGGAATCTTTCCGAGATGTACAAGAAAAGCCGTATGGAGGGCTTCGGCGAAGAAGTGCGTAAGCGCATACTGGTGGGGACCTGCATACTGACGCGCGGATATTATGATAATTACTTCGTTCCGGCCATGCGTGTGCGTCAGCTTATATCAGACGAGTTCAAAAACCTCTTCAAAGAGGCGGATGTCCTGATATGCCCGATATCACCTGCCCTTGCTTATAAGAGCGGCTTCTGCGAAAAGGACCCTGTCAGGATGTATTTAGGCGACGTCTTCACGACTATGGCAAACCTTGCCGGTCTGCCGAGCATAAGCCTTAACGCAGGCTTTACCGAAGACGGGCTCCCCACGAACGTCCAGCTTCTGGCTCCGCGCTTTGGGGACGCTGAACTTCTCGCCTGTGCGGCCGCCATAGAAAAGGCTGTGGGTTCGCCGTGTACGGCAGCGCTTACGGAGGATGAATAAAATGAAAAGAGAAGTTGTCATAGGCCTGGAAATCCATCTGCAGCTCAAAACAAAGACAAAGCTCTTCTGCAGCTGCTCGACCGATTATATAGGAGCCACTCCGAACACCAACGTATGCCCGGTATGCCTTGCGGTTCCCGGCACTCTGCCTGTCATAAACGACCATGCGGTCGATCTTGCGGTAAAAATGGGACTCGGGCTGCACTGCGAGATACAGGACGGGACGCGTTTCCACAGGAAGCACTACTTCTACGCGGACCTGCCGAAAGCCTATCAGATAACGCAGTACGAACATGCGATAGCTCAGGGAGGCTATCTTGACATCATAGCCGACGGAAAGAAAAAACGCGTGCACCTGGACCATCTGCATCTTGAAGAGGACGCCGGAAAACTGGTGCACCCGACCGCTGACGGCCGTCTTTCCGGAGCCGCATACTCTCTCGTTGACTACAACAGAGGAGGCACCCCGCTTTCCGAGATAGTTTCTATGCCGGATATGAATTCCCCGGCCGAGGCTATAGCTTATATAACGCAGATACGCCAGCTCGCCCGCTACCTCGACGTCTCTGACGGAGAGATGGAATCCGGATCGCTGCGCGTCGACGTCAATGTTTCTCTCTCAAATCCGGACGGAACGCTCGGAACACGTGTAGAGCTCAAAAATATAAACTCTCTTAAGTCTATTGAGAGGGCTCTCGAATATGAGATAGCCCGTCAGAACCGTGTCCTGGACGAGGGCGGCAGGCTGGTGCAGGAAACGCGTCTCTGGGACGACGTGGCCGGGGTCACGCGCTCGATGCGCAGCAAAGAGGGCGCCCGCGACTACCGTTACTACGTGGAGATGGATCTTGCCCCGATCGATGCAAAGCCTGATTATGTACAGAAGATACGCGAGAGCCTGCCGGAAATGCCGTGGGACAGGCGCGACAGGTTCGTCGAAGAGTACGGGCTCTCACTTGAGGAGAGCCAGCAGCTGACAGATCAGCGCGAAGCTGCCGACTATTACGAGGCCGTGGTCAAAGCCGGCGCTCCTGCGGCAAAAGCTGCAAACTGGATGCGCACGGAAGTACAGCGTCTGCTGCGCGAGAACGGCATAGACATAACGGAGTTCCCGGTCACCGCAGGCGAGCTTGGCAAGATGATAGCAAAGATCGAAAAGAAGGATCTTTCCAACACTCAGGCAAAAGATGTGCTGGCCGTGATGTACAGCGACAGGCTTTCGGTTGAAGAGGCGATGAAAAAATGCGGAGCTTCGGGCGGAAAGATAACCGCAGACGCGCTCAGGGCCGTTGTGGAAAAGGTCTTTGCATCACAGCCGGAAGCGGTGGAAACGATTAGAAAAGGCGCCGATAAAAAAGGAGCCAAGGTAAAATTCCTTCAGGGGCTCGTTATGCGCGAGACGCGCGGCAATGCGGACCCGTCGGAGGCGGCCGGGATAATTGCCGAGCTGCTGAAATAAAAGGTTGATTTATACAGTTCTGGCATCATGCGCCGGCTCTTACAGCAGCCGGCGCTTTGCTGTTTCTCTTTCTGCCGCTCTCTTTGCCGGGAGCGGCATTGCGGCTCTTATTAAAAGAACGCTGCGATATTGTATAATTCAGCTATATGGATGCGGCTGCCGCCGCGTCGGCAAGGAAACGGAATGATGAACATGTTTGAATACAGAGTGACAGCCAGATGCGCCGGTACTCAGGCCCGTGCGGGCGAATTCATCACGCCGCACGGGGTCATTAAAACTCCGGTATTCATGCCGGTAGGCACTCAGGCCACCGTCAAGGCAATGACGCCGGAAGAGCTTGAAGAGCTCGGGGCGCAGATCATTCTGGGAAACACCTACCACCTGCATATGCGCACCGGCGAGGATATAGTGGCTGAAGCCGGGGGGCTGCACCGCTTCATGAACTGGAAGCACCCTATCCTTACGGACAGCGGCGGTTTTCAGGTCTTTTCTCTGGCAAAGCTGAATAAGATAACGGACGAGGGCGTTGAGTTCCGCTCACATATAGACGGCAGCAAACATTTCATGCGCCCGGAAGATTCCATGGAGATACAGCAGAAGCTCGGCGGCGATATAGCGATGGCGTTCGACGAATGCGTCAGCCTGCCCACCACGCCGGAATATTCAAGAGCCGCGATGGAGCGCACGATAGCATGGGCAAAGCGCAGCCGCGACAGCCACAGCAGAAGCGACCAGGCGCTTTTCGGCATAGTTCAGGGAGCGGTCTATGAGAGCCAGAGGCTGGAATGCATCGAACGCCTTGAAGAGATCGGTTTTCCCGGCTACGGCATAGGCGGGCTCTCGGTAGGAGAGAGCCATGCCGAAATGTACAGGATGCTTGACGCGCTCTGTCCCTCGATGCCTGAAGACAGGCCGCGCTACCTCATGGGAGTCGGGTTTCCCACGAATCTTATCGAAGCCATCGCACGCGGCGTAGATATGTTCGACTGCGTGCTGCCGACGCGAAACGGGCGCAACGGCCAGCTTTTTACGCGCTTCGGCAAGATGAACATAAAGAATCTCGCTTATGCACGCGACTTCACGCCGGTCGACCCGCAGTGCGGATGCTATCTGTGCCGTAATTACACAAGGGCTTATCTGCGCCACCTCTACATGGCCGGGGAGATCCTTGCCGCCAGACTCTGCAGCTTGCATAATCTCTATTTCCTTGTAAATCTTGTCAACGATGCCCGAAACGCTGTGACAGAAGGGCGCTTCCCGGCATTCCGGCGTGCTTTTATGGAAACATTCATGGAGGGCGCTTATCTTAATGAGCATTTATAAAGACCCCGCCAGCGAAAGGGCTGAGCGTAAGATAGCCTCGCTTTCGCCTGAGCTGCGCAGGCTGGCCGAAGAGGGCGGAAAAATAATAAAAAATGGCGGGCTCGTAGCCTTTCCGACTGAGACAGTCTACGGCCTCGGCGCCGACGCGCTTGACCCGGACGCTGTAGCTTCAATATACGAAGCAAAGGGACGCCCTTCGGATAACCCTCTGATACTTCACGTCTCGTCCGTGGAGATGGCGGAACGTGTCGTTGAGATCAACCGCCGTGCGCGCATGCTTATCGAAGCTTTCTGGCCAGGGCCTCTTTCAGTGGTCCTTCCTGCAAAGGATATCGTGCCGCTCCGCACAAGGGGCGGGCTTCCCACGGCAGCGGTAAGGATGCCTGACTCGGCTCCGGCACTTGCTCTTATAGAAATGTCCGGCCTGCCGATAGCGGCCCCCAGCGCCAATATAAGCGGCCGTCCCAGTCCTACGGATGCGAAGACCGTGCTCTCTGATATGGGGGACAGGGTACCGCTTGTGATCGACGGCGGAGATACGCGCTTCGGCGTCGAATCGACAGTCGTCGATGTGACCGGAGAACATGCCGTGCTTCTGCGTCCCGGCGGAGTATCAAAGGAAGAACTGGAAAAGGTGCTTAAAGAAGAAGTCCTGCTGCCGCAGGATCAGAATATCATAAAGCGCTCCCCGGGAACCAGATACCGCCATTACGCGCCTTCGGTGCCGCTCGTGCTCTGCACCGCGGAAAGCATGCCGGCAGAAAACCGCAGATGGGCATGGATGGGCATTGCAAAGCCGGAAGGAACGCCATGCGCATCCGTCCTTTTTAAAAACAAGGCCGAATACGCAAAAGAGCTTTTCCGTGCTCTGCGCATGCTGGAAAAAAGCGACGCGGAGGTAATATACGCCGAAACGCCTGATGAAGCAGGCATAGGCAGGGCGCTTAAAGACAGGCTGGAGAGGGCTGCCGGAAAATAAAAGAGCCGCCGGTATGCCGGCGGCTTGTATTGTATTTCGGGCAGTTTTTAGACTCTTTATTTATAGGTTTTTGCTCATTTCTGAAAAACCGCGTCCTATCATTATCAGGCTTACTCCGCTGAATATCAGGTCAAAGCCCAGGATGATGCCGATTACAGTAGCGCCTTCAAAGAAATTCCTCCACATAAGAAAAGCCAGTAAAATGCCAAGAGCTCCTGAAAGCAGCATCCAGAAAGAACCGCCGACTTTGCGCAGGCGGAAGAACTGCACGACCTTATACACCCCGTCGGCAAGGAAGTATGCGGCGAGTATCATAGAGAGCGTTATGACTCCGGCGACAGGGTGAGTGAGGAAAACAATACCGGCAAGCACCGATATCACAGCCATGAATATATGATGCCAGGGGGTCACGCCTTCGCGGAACGCCCCGTACGCACTGAACGCATTTGAAAGTCCTACAGCCAGCAGGAAAAATCCGAGCAGTGTCTCTATTGCAAAAGACGCCATCAGCGGCATTGAGAGCGACAGAAAGCCTATGATAAGCATAAGCGCGCCTACGATGTAAGCCCTTCTTTTCGCCTTAACGCAATTTTCTTTTGAGAATTCTCCGTTAAGAAGCATATATATTACCTCCTGAGATCCGCGCAGATGATGCACGTATGTTTTTTTGTTCAAAGCGAATCAGAGTATACCATAATAATTAGCTTTAAATCAGGCTTTTGTGCTATTCTTTACTAAAAGAAGGTGGCGTCGTGCGGAATAACAGACCATATCTGATAGTCAGCGCCTGTCTGCTTGGTATCAACTGCCGCTACAGCGGCGAAAAAAGGGCGGACAGCCGGGTGCTTGAACTTATTGGAAAATATTCTGTAATGCCTCTTTGTCCGGAGCAGCTGGGAGGTCTTCCAACTCCGAGGAATGCCTGCGAGATAGCGGCGGGAAGGGTCATTGACGCAAAAGGAGCGGACTTCACTGATAATTATATAAAAGGCGCGCAGGAAGTGCTTCGGATAGCGCGAATGTTTAACTGCCGTTTTGCACTGATGAAGGAAAACAGCCCGTCGTGCGGCGTAAACTCTATTCATGACGGGACTTTCTCGGGAGGTAAGATCGCGGGGCAGGGCATCACATCGCGGCTGCTGCGCGAGGCCGGGATTAAGGTATTCAGCGAGGAGGAGACGGAACTCTTAAAGGAGGAGAGCGCATGAGAGAAGCCCCAATGACAATATCGGTAAAAAAGAGATTCGAACTTCACCACAGCAGATGGAGCGGCGGTATAACCACGCAGCTTGCAATATGGCCTGCTGATGCCGACTATGCGTCGAGGAACTTCAGGTGGCGTATCAGCTCGGCCGTCGTGGAGGAAGAAAGCTCTGTCTTTACGCATCTGCCGGGTGTAAGGCGCTGTCTCATGACGCTCAGCGGAGAGCTCTCCCTTATGCATGACGGAACGGAAAATATCCAGATGAGGCCTCTGCGCGATGTTTTCAGGTTTGACGGAGGCAAAGAGACGACGTCTGTCGGCCGCTGCGTGGATTTTAATCTGATGCTTTGCGGCGGCTTCCGCGGCGACATCGGCCCTCTGCATGCGCCGGATGCGCTGCAGCTGCCTGCAGCCGGCTCCGAACTGCTCTGGTACGGAATCTTTTTTGCCGCGGACGCAGAAGTCTCTGTCAGGTACAAAGGCTATCGCGTCGACCTTTCGCGTGATAAGGGGGACTTTGTCCTGATAACGTACCGTCCGTCGCTGTGCGGAGCGGTAACGCTTTCATTGTCGTCAGAAGAAGAAGTTCCTGCAGTATTTGCCTCGGTATGGCACGAAAAGGAATAGATCCGGCCTTTGCAGGCGCAAAGGTCTCAAAGCTTCAGTTTGCCCCTGTTTCACGATGGGAAGAGGCGCTTATCGTGGAAAAAGACTTTAATGCCTCTGACGTGCGGGCATGGCTTGCGGGGCTTGACTGCCCGACTATCGGCGCCGAGGCCTTTTTTGAAACAGACGGGGTGCAGGCATTTGTCGGGCTGCGCATGCCCTGTTCGCAGGCCGTGCTGAACGGATTTGCCGCCTCGGCTGATGGGTTTCTTCTTAGCAGAGCCTTTTTTGTCGGGGATTTTATAAGGTCTGCCGAAAAGGTTTCCGAATCTTCATTGTTCTGCGGGGAACCGGATCATATGGAGCTCGGGCTCGTCAATATGTGGAAGTCATATGGAGCGCTGACATTCTGGGAGCGCGGGGACGGACCGCAGCTCGCACGCCTTGCTGAGGCTCTGAGGGAGGATCCGCGCTACCTGAGTCTATTGCCGGCGCCTCCTGCTTATGAGACCGCGTGGAACTGTCCTCTGCCGCACTGGACAGGTGTTTATATATCGCGTGAAGTATGCGGGGGATATATGCTCGATATCAAAGCTGCGGAAAAATACCTCAAGTAACACGGTCCTCCGTCGGTTCTGCCGCGGAAACATCGCGCCTGTGCCTCTGGATGTATTCGATGTATAATTTTCTTCAAATGACTTCATTTCACGCATACAGCTGCGTATGCGCCTAAAAATTAAGAAAGAAGTGATACCCGTGAAAGAAGTAAAAATGTTTATGTTCGAAAGCTGTCCGCACTGCAAAAAGGCGCTGGAGATGAAAGCTGCGCTTCTTGAGGCACATCCCGAATATAAAAAAGTGCCGTTTGTGATGATAGACGAAAAGAAAGAGCCGGAAACAGCCGATAAGTATGATTATTATTATGTGCCGACATTCTATGTGGGAGAGGAAAAGATCGCAGAAGGCGTGCCTGCGGAAGATAACATTGCGAAAGTATTCGCTCTTGCATACGAGGGCTAATATTCTGATATAAAACAGTATTCAGCGCAAAGCAGCGGGTCTGCTTCCATAGCTTCATTATGTAAGCAAAAAAGATGTTAATACAGGTGTAATATTTGTAAAAACTGCCCAATAAACTTTGACGGCAAAAGAACAGGAGATAATTATCTTAGTGTTTTCACAGCGTAACGGAAACCGCCCAAACATAACAGAACAGGCAGAGCTGATAAAAGAAAAGCTGCTCTTTGCCAGAAAATTCGCAGCTGCGCCGCGTACGGTGGGCAGCGTTACGCCAAGCTCGCCTCAGCTCATATCTTCGATGTTCCGGAATGTAGACTGGCAGAATACCGAAGTGGTAGCCGAGCTCGGCGCCGGCACCGGCGTTATGACGAAAGAGATATTAAAACGAAAAGATCCGGGCAGCCGTTTTTTTGCTTTTGAAATAGAGAAGGAGCTTAGGGGCAGGTTAGAGAATGATCTGAAGATAGACGTCTATGACGATGCGGCAAAACTGCCGCAGGTCCTAAAAGCTGCCGACTGCAAAAGCGCCGACCTTATAGTATCAGGCCTTCCTTTTGCGGTGCTGCCTAACAGTGTGACGGTTGCCGTTATGCGCGCTGTGATGCGCGCACTTTCGGATAACGGCACATTTATTGCATTTCAGTACTCATATCATATGAAGAGCACATTTGAAAGACTTTTCGAAGATGTTTCGACAAGGCTTGTCGTTATGAATATACCCCCGGCAGTCGTCTACGAGTGCAGAGGCGTAAAAAAACAGCACAGGCCTGCCATGCGCGGAAAAGAGCAGTAAACAGGCATATTGCATGTCTGTCTGAAGCGCTGATATGAGCGGATATGATGCTGCGGAAACGATAACTGACAGGGAGTTCTTCAAAACAGGCAAAATATCCAGGAAAACGGTTTTTTCTCTTCAGAGCAGCGTATGCAGCGCCGATCTGCCCTTTATCAGTTTCGGCATTGCTGTGATAATATTCACGGGAAAACCGTAACAGTTTGCGGTAAGACCGGCGTCGTGACGCTTACGAAGCCGCTTTGTCCGCAGGAATGACAGCGGGTGATGATAAACACCCGCATTCAGTACAGATCGAAAAGGAGAATCGACTCACTTATGAAGATCGCGGTCACATATGAAAATGGAGAAGTGTTTCAGCATTTCGGACACACGGAAGAATTCAAGATCTATGAGGTAGAGGACGGCAAGGTGGTATCCTCGCAGGTAATCGGCTCCAACGGCAGCGGTCACGGAGCCCTTGCGGGACTGCTTGCCGGCAGGGCGATAGACGTTCTGATCTGCGGAGGCATCGGCGGAGGAGCGCAGGCAGCCCTTGCCGAGCAGGGCATTGAACTCTGCGCAGGCGCTTCAGGCAATGCGGACGAGGCGGTCGAAGCCTTCCTCAGAGGGGATCTTATCAATACCGGAGCAAACTGCGATCATCATCACGAAGACGGTCATTCCTGCCATGATCACGACAGTGGGCACTCCTGTCATGACCACGAAGGCGGATGCGGCGGCTGCCATTCTGAGATCACACTTACGGGCAGGAATGCCGGCAGGAAAGTCCGCACCCATTATCGCGGGACCTTCAACGACGGCACACAGTTCGACTCTTCCTATGAGCGTGGCGAACCGTTGGAATTCGTTTGCGGGGCGGGAATGATGATTCGCGGTTTTGACGCTGCTGTAGCGGATATGAAGGTCGGCGAAACGGTCCGGGTACATCTGACGCCCGCTGAAGCATACGGCGAAGCTGATCCCAATGCTGTCTTCACTGTGGACCTTGCGCAGCTGCCGGAAGCGAAAGAACTTGCCGTGGGACAGCGCGTCTATTTGCAGAATGCCTATGGTCAGCCTCTGCCTGTAAAGGTTGCGGCCAAAGATGACAGTACGATCACATTTGACGCAAACCATGAGATGGCGGGAAAAGAACTGAACTTTACCATTGAACTTATCGAAGTGCTGGACTGAGCAGAGCAGCCGCGGCAGGCTGAATAAATATGCCTGCCGGAAACCGCGCCGGGGCTAAATGTAAGGCAAAGGCGCGGTAATTTTACATCTGCAGTGTGGTATTTGGATTCGGGCTGCCGGTGTGTCTTTGTCACGGCTATTCGCATGCCTGATTCCGTAAGAATTCCATGAAAACGAAAAAACAAATGAGCACCGGCGGCAGAAAGCTGTGCCGGTGCTCATAATTTTATAGTCAGGATGTCTTACTGCATTTGCGGCCGGCTCTCAGATACCGTGAATTATATTCGACAGAGCAAGAACGGCTTTGCCGTATATCTGGAATACGCCGGCTGAATTTTCTTCAGCCGTGATATTGATGCTTCTGCCGTCACCGGAGATCAGGTTTATTGCTGCATCCGGGAGGAAGCGCACCTTCCTGAATGCGAATTTGCTGTAATATCTGACGAGGGCAACATCCATATTTATTACTTTTTCGGCAGGGTTTATCACTACCCGCGCGTTTCTTGCGATGCCCCACTCCGGGCACGAATCTTCGGCAATGACCGCAAACGGGAGCTTATCCGCATCGATCCTGCTGTTTAAGATGTACTCTTTTATCAAAAGAATATCCTCATTCTTGGCAGTCTTATACAGTTCTTTCATAGAAGATGTATTGAAGAGCCTCTCCATCTCCCCAAAAGTTCTGACTACGACGGGGACGGATGCGTTTTTCCCGGCTGCATAGCTTACGGCGCAGGTATCTTCTTCACCTAAAAGGTAGTTTACGCTGACATCAAGCGTTGAGGATATCTTCGGAAGGTATGTGGCAAGGGGTATACGTTTGCCGCTTTCCCAGTTTATTACAGTCCATTTTGATATCCCGATGATCTCTGCAAACTTTTCCTGGGTGAGCCTTTTTTCTATTCTTTTTTTGCGGATGTTATTGCCTAAATTGTATACCATCGTCTAATTATCTGGCTTTTTAATACATTTTACAAGTTGATATTCATAAATTATTATTTGACATATATCCATATATATGATTAGATTAAGCAAATTTATTGTATAAATATCAAATATGGGGGCCGGGCTATGAAATGTGTGATACTTGCCGGGGGATTGGGTACACGCCTGTCGGAAGAGACTGTCCTGAAACCGAAGCCGATGGTCGAAATTGGCGGTCATCCGATACTCTGGCATATTATGAAGATCTATTCTCATTACGGAATAAATGACTTTGTGATCTGCGCGGGATATAAAGGATACATGATCAAAGAGTTTTTTGCGAACTACCGCCTGCATATGTCGGACGCGACCTTTGACATGGAAAACGTAGATGCTCAGATACACAACAATTACGCGGAAGCCTGGCGCGTGACCTGCGTCGACACCGGAGAAACAACGATGACAGGCGGCCGCATCAAACGCATAAAAGAATACGTTGACGGCGAGACCTTTTGCATGACTTACGGCGACGGAGTTTCCGATGCGGACATAGCGGAAGAGATAAAATTCCACCAAGAAAACAAAAACCGCGCGACGCTTCTTGCGGTACAGCCGCCGGGACGCTGGGGGCATATGAAGCTTGAAGAGAATAAAATAGAAAAGTTCGAGGAAAAAACACAGGGGGACGGCGGCTGGATAAACGGCGGCTTCTTCGTGCTTGAGCCGGACATCTTTGAGCTCATAGATGGGGACTCCACAGTATGGGAGCGGGAACCGCTTGAGACACTTGCCAAAAACGGAGAACTGTCCGCATGGTTCCACCGCGGCTTCTGGCGTCCTATGGATACGCTGCGTGACAAGATGGCGCTTGAAAAAATGTGGCAGGATGGCAGCGCGCCGTGGAAAGTATGGTAAGCGGCGAATTCTGGCGCGGAAGGAGCGTATTCCTCACAGGGCACACCGGTTTTAAAGGTGCGTGGATGAGCCGCGTGCTGCTGAAGATGGGTGCAGAGCTTACCGGATACAGCCTGCCGGCCCCCACACAGCCGAACCTTTTTTCAAAAGCTGGG
>JAEEYY010000004.1 GCA_016288355.1 Synergistes sp. | reverse complement strand
TCTTACGGCCTATCTGACAGACGCGGAAGACCCTCATTTCGGTTCTTATCTTATGCGCGCCGGCACAACGCCGGACGGCCGTGACGCAACGAACGTAACTGTAGCCATAGCGCCTTCCGGTCTTTTGCTTGCTGACGCGGACGAATACAGAGCGCCCGAACTCAGCGCAGCCGCGAAGCGCCGCAAGGCGGCAAATGACATATATATAGGAAGGCTTCTGCAAAAGGCCGGATATGACAGAGAGCGCGCAGAGGCAATGAACGACGGGCTCTTCCGCATAGAGAAAAAACTCGCCGCAAAGTCCATGGGGCTGAAGGCGCTGCATATGCCGGATGCGCGCAGGAAATGCTACAACGTGCGCACAAAGAAAGAGCTCGCCGGGGCCTCCGCAAATTTCCCGCTCACAGCCGTGCTTGACTCGCTCGGCTACGGAGAGAGCCGTGAATTCGTACTGCGCGAGCCAGAATGGCTCAAAAACATAAATGAAGTCTACGTGCAGGAAAACCTCGAAGACATCAAGAGCATGCTCATAATAAAGACGCTGATGTCTGCCGCCAATCTGCTCGACCGCGAGACCCGCGGCTGGTATGTGGAACGCGTAAATGCGATCATGGGAAGCAGCGGCCGCATACCTGACGACAAATACGCCTATCAAATGGTATCGGCATATCTTGACGAACCTCTCGGCAGAGTCTACGCCGAAAAGTACGCAGATCCTGCGGTCAAGGCGCGTGTCGAAGAACTTATCCTTAAAGTCGTCGACTATTACAGGAAGATGCTGCTGGAAGAAGAATGGCTGACGAAAAAGACTCGTGAAAAAGCGATAGCGAAACTTAACGCTCTGACCGTGCGCGCGGCGTACCCCGAAAAGCGGGAAGACTTTTCAGAGCTTGATTTCAAAGATCACGCCTCGGGCGGCAGTCTCACGGAAGCTGCGGCTGCGATAGCCGGATTTGAAAGAAAGCGCGACGCGAAACTCGTCAACACAAAGGTCGACAAGAGCAAATGGATAGCCTCGCCGCAGACGGTAAACGCCTATTATTCGCCTTCCGACAACTCGATCAACATTCCCGCAGGCATTTTGGGCGGGGTCTTCTACCCGAAGGACGGCGGGACAGAGGGGCTGCTCGGCGGCATCGGCATGGTGATAGGGCATGAGATAACGCACGCATTCGACACTAACGGCTCGCAGTATGACGAAAACGGCAATATGCTGAACTGGTGGACTAAAAAAGACAAAAAAGCATTCGACGCTCGCGCCAAAACGATAAGCGACTACTTAAGCACACTTGAAGTGATGCCCGGCGTCAAGGCAGACGGCGAGCTGATCTTAAGCGAAGCGATAGCGGACCTTGGCGGGCTCTCCTGCATGGCAGCCATAACGCGCGAAAGCGGGGGCTTCGACTTTGCTGAATTCTTCAAGGCCTACGCCAGGGTATGGCGCAGCCGCGCAACAAAAGAATCCGAAGAGTACAGGATAAAGGAAGACGTCCACCCGCTGCCCTTCCTGCGTACCAACGTAAACGTACAGCAGCTTCAGGAGTTTTACGATGCATTCGGCGTAAAGCCGGGGGACGGCATGTACCTTGCGCCTGAAAAAAGGCTCGCGCTCTGGTAGCGTCTGCATCATTCAGGATGCACTGACAGCCGCGCCCCGTCCCCGCGCATCAGAATCAAATCAAAAAAAAGAGAGGGACCACCGGGTCCCTCTCTTTTTGCATGTTTAGATCAGAAATTGACAGTGGTGCTGAAGCGGACGATGTGGTCTTTTCCGACCTCGCCGCCGTTGTTCGCGGTGATGCTGTCGCCGTGGTCGACCTGGTCGTAGGCAAGTTCGAAGCGGAGGGCCGGCGTGTACTGATAGGCGATGCCCGCGCCCCACTCGGTGGCGTCGTCAAGGTTGGCTGTATCGTAGTCTACATGCGCGAAGCGGAGGAAGGTGCTCCACTTGTCGTTCCACTGCTGCTCGGCTTTGACGAACCAGTATTTTGAGGTCCCGAAGGGGTCGGCAACGTCCATGTTCAGTCCAGCGAAATCGTAGGCTCCGCCGCCGATAGAATAGCGGTCGCAGTATCCGAAGAAAGTGTTGTCCTGCTGCGAATATTCGATCCACAGGCTGGTGAACTTGAGAAGATCCTGATCGATGTTCAGGATGGCTTTCCAGGCGTTCGGACTATCTTCAGCCGCTGCGGCGGGGATGCCCTGCAGGGTCACAACGTCGTCACCGAATTTCTGCCAGTAATAAATGCCTTTGAGTTCCGCAGCGGGGGTGAACCTGTAGCCCAGGTACGCGGCGTACGTACGCGCATCAAGGTCGATCCCGTCGATGCCCAGTGCATCTTCGTTGAACCAGTAGCCGGTGAGCCCCGCAAAGAACTTTTCGTTGGGCTGCCAGTTGAGGTCGAGTATGTAGGCCATGTAGGAGCTGTCTATGTCGATGCCATAGGTTTCGGCTGTCGGGTCATAGAAGCCGTAGTTGTCGTTGCGTCCTACGATAGCAGTTGCCCTGAACGTATCCCACTGCTTCTGGAGCTGGAAACCGTCGATGCGGAAGTCGCCGAAGAGGGCGTCGTTGTCGGTGTAGAGTCCGTACTCATCTTCGAAGTCTACGGTGAAGCGGCCTGCGCGGAACCCTATGTCATAGGGGAGCTTGGTGTCGATGAAAAGCTGTGCCCAGCTCATATTCTGGAGATCTCCGCGGCCACCGCGCCCTATCGGAGCGTCAGAGCCATCGGCGCCGGTGCGGTACTCACCGAAGAAATAAGTGTTCTCGCTTATCTGCTTTGTCAGATAGAGACGGAACTGCTCTTTTTCAAAGTCGTTCTTCAGACCGTTCTCGGTGAAGTTGTAATTTCCGTTGTCAGTATCCGAAGAAAACTTCGCTTCGAAAAGGAACGTTCCGCGAATCTTCCATCCGCCTACACCATCTTCGAGGACCGCAACCCTCTTGTCGAGTTTATCGACCTTAACACCGAGAGCGTCGAGTTCGTCTTTGAACTCCATAACCAGCTTCTTGAGAAGCTCAAGGTCCTGTTTGCTGGCTTTGTCTGCGTCGATCGCAACAAGTGCGCGCGCTACTATCGACGCTACTTCATAACGGGTAGCGGGCTGCGGGCCTTTGAAGGAGCCGTCCGGGTAACCGGATACGATTCCGCGTGACGCAAGAAGTCCCACTGCGTCATATGCCCAGTGTCCCTGCGGGACGTCCATGAACGGGTTCGTTGCTGCAAACACCGGAGCCGCAAAAGCGGCAACGGCGATCATCGCGATCACTGCGATAAATTTCTTCATAGCTGTCGTTATTCCTCCTGTTTTGCTTCTTTTCCTTTACTTCTTTATTTACGCTTATGCTTTTATATCCGCGAAAGGCGTTGTCACAGGAAAACATTCGGCGATCCTCTCCAAGTATCCATAGTTGCCTTGGCGCATGCGCCGTTTTTTCGTGATTCCTTTCGCCCGGAAGACCGCGGGCCGGGCAGCAGAACGATACCTCCTTCCATCGCCGCCTGACATGCGGGATCAACGGCCATTCAGATTCACAGCACCGTACCGGACAAACCGTCTCTGTCCTTATGCACGGCCTTTGTGTTAGCGCAAGCTAACATAAAGCATATTAGCTTATGCTAATTAATATGTCAACCGACATTAAATTTTGATCAACGAGGAATAACCACTTCAGCGGAGATGTCACACCGGCAGATATGATATCTTTTCTTGACTATGCTGTCAAGATAAAGTGCTAAGCAGACAGATAAAACTTTTCCTACAATCAAAAAACGATTTCATACAGGAAAACGCCGTTCGCCAGGAGTTTGTATAGCCACAGGAAATTCACAAACATTTTTTATAAGGTTTTTAGGAGAAAAAATCGTTTCTGCCTGTTTATATTTAAGTTTTGATTGTAAATCCCGTGATTTTTATGTTATTCTCTAAAACCCTCAAATATGGCTTTTTCCTCCCCTTTACGAAAGAAATGATAGGGAATAAAATAACAAAGTAAGATGTCCGTGCCGGGTGCGGCACGGTTCTGAACAGCGCCAAAAGAGGCTAAATACCGATAGTGAGAAAAAGGAGAGAATGTTCATGGCCACTTATGTGGAAAGAGTTATCGAGCAGTGCAAGAAGAACAACCCCGGAGAAGCTGAATTTCACCAGACAGTAGAAGAAGTTCTCCTCTCGCTCGCGCCTGTGGTGGACGCGCATCCAGAGTACGAAAAAGCGGGACTGCTTGAGCGTTTGGTCGAGCCTGAAAGAGGAGTAACATTCAGAGTAGTATGGGTTGACGACAACGGCAAAGTTCAGGTCAACAAGGGCTACAGATATCAGTTCAACTCGGCGATCGGACCCTACAAGGGCGGTTTGAGATTCGCTCCTAACGTATATCCCGGAATCATCAAATTCCTTGGCTTCGAGCAGATTTTCAAGAACTCCCTGACAGGCCTTCCGATCGGCGGCGGCAAGGGCGGTTCGGACTTCGACCCGAACGGCAAATCAGACGCGGAAATAATGAGATTCTGCCAGGCGTTCATGACCGAACTTTACAGACATATCGGACCTAACACCGACGTACCTGCAGGCGACCTCGGAGTAGGAGCAAGAGATATCGGATACATGTTCGGTCAGTACAAGAGAATAGTCGACAGATACGAAGGCGTTCTCACGGGCAAGGGCATCCCCTACGGCGGTCTCCTCGGAAGAGCAGAGGCTACGGGCTTCGGTATCGTATGGTACGCAGAGGAAATGCTCAAGGCTAACGGCGAAGACTTCAAGGGCAAGAAGGTTGCTATCTCCGGCTTCGGTAACGTTGCATGGGGTACAGCATGGAAGCTCTGGGAGCTCGGTGCTAAGTGCGTAACAATCTCCGGACCGGACGGATATATCTATGATCCAGACGGAATCTGCACACAGGAGAAGGTTGATTACCTCCTCGAGCTCAGAAGCTCCGGCAAGAACATCTGCGCACCTTACGCAGAGAAGTTCCCCAACGCTAAGTTCTTCGCAGGCAAGAAGCCTTGGGGCGTATTCCAGGATACAGGCTGCAAGATCGATATGTTCATCCCATGCGCTATGCAGAACGACGTTCAC
>JAEEYY010000003.1 GCA_016288355.1 Synergistes sp. | reverse complement strand
TAGGATCCTGGACGGTATCGCAGGGCTCTTCCTCCTCTGCGGTATCTTCGGACTGAGCTTCATATTCCTCGGCACGCTTTACCGATTCGGGATCGTTGTAATCTATCTCCTCTTCTTCGGCAAAATCTTTTGCCGCATTGCTTTCTTCAACCGGAAGCTGTGCTTTGACGGTGCTTGCAGGCGTCATCTTTACAGCTTCAGCAGCTTGTGCCGGCATTTCTTTTCCGAAAGGCTCGCAAGTTTCCTCCTGGGACACTGGCGCCGGCGGCTCGTCGTCCGGTTCTCTTATCATCTTGTATTCAGTGCCGTAGGCGTCGGAGGTCTTCGTTATCCTGTACCTTGCACGCGGCTTTCCGTCATTTGCGGGGACGGCTTCCGGCTCAGCTTCGGTCATTCCTTCAGGCGTTTCTTCCTTATGCCCGAAGTAGATCTCATCTTCGCATTCCGAGATATTCAGCGCTTCATCTCTGATATCGCTGTCTGCTTCCTTCGAAACGCTTTCGGCAGCCGCGCATTCATCACCGATATCACAGGCAGGCTCATCATTTGGCAGATCTTCCGCCTGCAGCTCATTTACGCCGTGCTTTTCCCGCGGCAGCGCATCCGGCTCTTTTCTGCGCACCAACAGACGGGCAAAGGCGCGCGACGGAAAAAACAGAGATATCTTTGGCAGATGTATTTTGGGCAGTTTTATATATGATAATAAATGAATATTATAAGAATAAAAAATCAAATAGAGGAATATTGCACCGGCTATGAAGGTGCCTATCGCCCCTGTTGAGCGATAAATAACGGAGCTTAGAAATGTGCCGAACCTTCCGGCTGAGTTCCAGGCAAGAACAGTCTGCTCATCGGGTGAAGTAAGGCGGTTTATCCCGAAGAGCAGTGAAAGGAGCAAAAAAAGGGCTGCGGCAGCGCCAAGATGCCGGTAAATATTACCATTCCCTTTGGATAAGACAGACGCGGCAAGGAAATACAGCAGAAAAAGCAGCGGTACTATGACTGCGCCGCCGATCTGTGAAAGAAGGAACGCCGCGGTATGTGAGCCGAAATTACCTGTATACGAAGTGTAAAGCGATGCGATCACATAAACGGTGAAGAGCATAAGCGGTATAGCGGCAAACTTCAAAAGGGAATCGGCGCGCGACGAGAAGTCCGCGGCGCGGCTCCTTATACCTGCTGCCGTATGTGTCCGCTTAGGCTTTTCTGATCTTTTGGCGTTTTTTCTTCTCTTTGGCAGTTCTTCCATCAGACTTCGCTTCCTCCGACGGTAAGCCCCTCGATCAGCATGGATGGCTGTCCGTCTGTTACAGGCACGCCCTGTCCTGATTTCCCGCATATTCCGGGGTCCATTGTTAGATTATGCCCCAGCGCAGAGATATTGGCAAGCGCACGGGGTCCGTTGCCGGTGAGTATTGCGCCGCGCACAGGCGTCGTTATCCTGCCTTTTTCGATCAGATATCCCTCTGTGATGTAAAAAACAAAATCTCCGGATGTAGGATCGACTTCTCCGCCGCCCATCTTCTTTACATAAAGGCCGCTGCCGGTCTTTTCAAGCATTGTATCAAAATCGTCGCTTCCGGGCATAAGGAATGTATTGCTCATGCGCGGCAGCGGGATACACCTGTACGATTCACGGCGTCCGTTGCCGGTAAGGGGCAGCCCGTAAAGGCGTGCGGAAAGCACGTCAGTCATATAGCGCTTCAAAATGCCGTTTTCTATCAGGACCGTTCTTTGGGCAGGCGTTCCTTCGTCATCGCAGGAAAATGAGCCGTACAGTCCCGGAAGCGTTGCGTCGTCCACCATCGTGACGCATTCACGCGCGACCTTTTGTCCTGTGCGTCCGCGGTAGACGGAATGGTCTTTTTCAACTATATCGGCTTCAAGCCCGTGTCCGCATGCCTCGTGTATTATCGTGCCGCCGGCTTCACCGTCCATCAGGACATTCATTACCCCGGCAGGGCACGGCTTTGCGTCCAGCATAAGCAGCGCCCGCATGAGCGCCTTTTCGGCCACATCCATCGGAGCGGAGCTCCCCCAGAAGTCTTTTTCCGGAAGCGAAAAACAGCGGCGTTCACCGCCTGTCTGCAGAAGTCCGTTTTTTTCGGCTATGACCTGCACCGCAAAGGATGAATAAAAACGCGTGTCAAAGGCTGTGCCTCCGTCCGGCTTAATGACGGCGATGCGTTTATGCGACAGCGTATAGCGGTATGATATCTGCCTTATAAGAGATGTTTTCTTTTTGAGGGAAGAATCGATCTCTTTGAAAAAGTCCAAAGCCGGGGGCGATATCGGCGCTCCGGCCTCAAGAAGCGGCGAGAATGATGCGGAAGCGTTTATATCGCATACCGCGGCAGCTTCGGCACACTCTTTAAAGGATGAAGAAACATGGGACGGCGTGCAGCCGGGCGTATGTGAATAAAATGTCCTGCCGCACGATATTATCCGGCATCCTGTCCCGTCGGATGCGGATGACGATATCTCGTCGATCCTGCCGTCCTCATAGTGAGCGGAATGCCCTTCCCCGCTCTGCAGATATATGTCGGCGTGATCCGCCCCGCCTTTTAAGGCCCTCTCCACGCAGTCATGCAGAAACTCAAACTTATCAGTCATTCTGTCTCCCGTTCGTCTGTTCTCTTATTTTCAGCAATGTCTATCCCCTCGGCGCGCAGCGCCGAAACCAAAGCGTAAATGTGTTTTTTCTGTTCTTCGGGAGAGAATATCGTTATGCTTCCCGACTTCGGATCGTCTGTCTGCAGAAAGCCTATGCCCTCCGCCGCGTCTATGATCCAGCTGATATAGTATATATCTTTCTGGGGCACAGTGAAATGAAGCGCTTCTATCTCAGGCCTCATAACCCTGCTTCCTTCTGTTTTTTCAGATGTTCGCTGTAGCTTTTGCTGAATACGTGCCTTCCGTCTTTTCCTGCAAAGAAAAACAGATAATCGTTCTTTGCCGGGTGCAGAGCGGCTAACCATGACTTGTCGGAAGGTACGCATATCGGAGAGGGAGGCAGTCCTTTGTTTCTGTATGTGTTATAGGGGGAGTCAATTTTCAGATCGTCATACGACAGATTTTTCTTTTTTATCCCGCGCTCTTCCCATGCGTAAATAACTGTGGCACAGGACTGAAGTCTCATCTTCTTCCGTAGGCGTCTGAGAAATATTCCGGCAAGTACCGGGCGCTCATCGTCAGCTTTTGCCTCTCCCTCAACAAGCGACGCCAGTATGCCTGTGTCTGCGATCGTTTTTTTGGAAGGGTCCTCCGGCAGCTTTGATCCGATTCTGTCATACCAGAGTTTTGATGACATTTTTACAAAGTCTGCCGCCACGTTTTCCCCCGGAGCGACAAAATAGGTGTCAGGCATAAGAAATATCGTACGCGCATGCGGGTCCTCCGGCAGATAATCGCGGACTGATGCATGGAAATTACCTTTGTCGGTCATTGCTTTTTCGAACAGTTCGCGCCCGTCTTTATACTTGCCGAAAAGCGCGGCTATTTTCCGGTATGAGACTCCGGGAATGAGAGTGAATTTGAATACTTCCGGCTTTGCCTTTGCCATCTGACGCGCGACATTTTTCGGGGTCGAGCGGAACAGGCTGTAGATCCCAGGCTTTAACGCACGGTCTATGCCTATATCGGACATCGCGCGCGCGAGCGCCTGCGCGTTCTCAACCACCCCTGCTTCCTCTAAAATGGCTGCGGCACGCTGCGCGGAAACTCCTGCCGGTATCAATACTTTGACTTTCTCGGAAAGAATGGACGGCAGTTTGGAAAATGCGTGCGGCACAAAAAAAATAAGGAGCGCGTAAAAAGATGCGGCTGCCAGAAAAAAGATCAGATCACTGTTTTTCTTTGGCATCAGAAGCTCTCCTTTTCGAAAATCACATACAGGTTATTATATAGTAAAAAGTGCTGATTGTAAGCACAGGCAGCTTTAAAACAGCTGACGCCGCCGCACTGAACACTATACGGGACAGTGCTGTATAATAGCAGTTAAATTTGGAATAAGAGAGTGATGAAGAATGCTGGGCGCTATCGTCGGCGATATAGTAGGTTCAGTTTTTGAAGGACACCCGCACAAATCGAAAGAATTCGAATTCATAAACGAAAGAAGCCGTTTTACGGACGATTCTGTCCTCACCATAGCAACAGCGGACGCGCTACTTCACGGGGGCGGCTATATGTCCGCCTTAAAAGAGTGGGGACGCACGTATCCGCTGGCCGGATACGGACATAAATTTAAAAGCTGGTGTTTTTCGGACAGCGGCGAAACGCAGGACAGCTTCGGCAACGGTTCCGCTATGCGCGTGTCGCCTGTTGCCTGGGCATTCGACACTCTTGAAGAAGTCCTTGAGGAAGCCGAAAAGAGCGCGGCGCCCAGCCACAGCCATCCGGAAGGCATAAAGGGAGCGCAGGCGGTAGCTGCCGCGGTATTCATGGCCCGGAACGGAAAAAGCAAAGATGAAATAAAAAGCTTCATCGCAGATAAGTTCGGCTATGACCTTGACCGTTCCATTGATGATATACGCCCGGGATATCACTTCAGCTCTACATGCATGGGCAGCGTCCCGGAGGCGATAATAGCCTTCCTCGACTCCACTGACTTTGAGGATGCTGTCTGCAATGCAGTTTCACTGGGCGGAGACGCGGATACGCAGGCATGCATAGCCGGCGCGATAGCGGAAGCCTTTTACGGCAGCGTTCCTAAACGGTGGGTGGCTATGCTGCCTATACTGCTGCCGCTGGAGGCGCTGCAGGTCGTAGAAGAGTTCAATAAAAAATATCTCGGCTCGCGCTATAACTTTTTCTGCTGCGCGACCGAAAGCGAAGAAGGACATGCCGCCGAGGGCGGCATACCGCAGGACATTGTAAAGCTGCGACCTGAAAACTGCCGCTGGTGGGTAAGAGACCCCGGGACCGACGAAGAGATCTGGGCTTTTGTTACCGCAGAAAAGGGAAGTTCCCCGGCCGCCTACTTCTCCACCGCAGCCCCGGTCATCTTCGACAAGCTGGATTTTGCGTCATTCGAGGATGCTTTCATCGCTCTTGCACGAAACGGGTTTGATCTCTTCTTTGAAAACTACTTTTACGGTGACAGCTATTCCGAGTTCTATCCTCTGACCGGATACTTCGAGGTCGAGCCGCATCCCGTCTTCTCAGCAGGAACAGAGTGGGATTAGCCCTGCGTTTTCCGTTCATGCAAGACTGCGGCGGCGGCACCGGGACCATGAAAAGAGACAGGAAGCAATACTCAACAGGTGAAGCAGATGGATAAGCGCGGCAGGGGACTGCTTCAGATCCACGCGGCGGTGCTGCTTTTCGGGCTCACCGGGATATTCGGCAAATCGATCGATCTGCCGGCAAGGTATATAACGCTTGGCAGGGTATTTTTTGCCTCCGTTTCGATGGGGCTTTTTTTCCTTGTCAAAAAAACAGATATAAGGCCGAAATGCAGAAAAGACTGCGCTGCAATGATATTGACCGGTGCGCTTCTTGCGTTTCACTGGTCCGCTTTCTATGCCTCGGTCCAGCTCTCTACAGTCGCAATAGCGCTTCTCACCTTTTCGGCATATCCGATCTTCGTTACCTTTATAGAGCCTGTAATGTTCTCGGAAAAACTGAAAAAAGCAGACGTCGCCGCAGCTATGATAATGTTTCTGGGGGTGCTGCTGATAGTCCCTGCTTTTGATATTAAAAACGATATGACGGCAGGCCTTTTATGGGGTATTGCCGGCAGCGCCGCTTTTGCAGCAATGTCTTTGGTAAACAGAAAATTCGCTAAAGACTACGGGGGCAGCATCATTGCCTTTTATGAACAGGGATCGGCTGCGCTCTTTCTGCTGCCTATGCTGATCTTCTGCCGCCCTGCTGTTTCCGCGCGCGACATGGGTCTGCTGGCCTTGCTCGGTATACTCTTTACCGGAGTGGCTCATTCTCTTTTCATCGGCGGAATGAAATACGTCCGCGCACAGACAGCCGGAATCATAGCCGGCATTGAAAGCGTATACGGAATAATCTTTGCAGCATTGATTCTTAATGAGATACCGACAGTCCGCGAGCTTACAGGAGGCGCAGTTATCCTGGGCACCGCACTTTATACCACAATGCGGTCAAAGAGCGAATAACTTGAAAGAATAATGATCGGCTGCCGATGCGAAAAGGGCGGCGCCTTTGCAGCGCCGCCCTTATGCGTAATGTCAGGCTGTTTAAATTACAGGCAGGAATAGCCGCCGTTGTCCGCGCCGTATTTGATGCCGCTTATCTCATCGAGTTTCTGTACGTTGTGGACAGCGTTTATATAGCGCATCGTGCCGCTCTTCGCACGCATGACGAGCGATGATGTTTCGATGCCGTCTCCGGAATAACGGACGCCCTTAAGCCACTCGCCGTCCGTAACACCGGTTGCCGCGAAGAATACGTTTTCGCTGCTGACAAGATCGTTGAGCGTGAGGACCTTGTTGACGTCCATGCCCTTTTCTTTGCATTTCTCGCGCTCTTCATCGTTGCGCGGCCAAAGTTTGCACTGCATATTGCCGCCGACGCACTTGAACGCGCATGCTGTGATGACTGCCTCAGGCGAGCCGCCTACGCCCATAAGAAGGTCTATGCCTGAGTTCGGCTTGCAGGTCGAAAGGGCTCCGGCAACGTCGCCGTCCGGTATAAGGCGGATGCGCGCATGCATGGCGCGGATCTCCTTGATGAGTTCCGCATGGCGTGGTCTGTCAAGGACGACGACCGTCACATCTTCTACCGATTTCCCGAGTGCGCGCGCAACCGCTCTGATATTGTTTGACGGTGATGCGTTGATGTTGATCGCGTGCGCCGCACGGGGGCCTGTTGCGATTTTATCCATATAGAATATATGCTGCGGGTTGAAGAGAGTTCCGCGTTCTGCAAAAGCTACCACGCTGACTGCGTTCGGAAGGCCGAGCGAAGTAAGTCGTGTGCCGTCGATCGGGTCGACCGCGATATCGACCTTCGGCTCATCTCCGGTGCCGAGCTTCTCGCCGTTGAAAAGCATAGGCGCTTCGTCTTTTTCTCCCTCACCGATAACTACGACTCCGTCCATTGTGACAGTGTTGAGAACAAAGCGCATTGCGTTGACTGCCGCTCCGTCGACTCCGTTCTTATCTCCGCGTCCCATCCAGCGTCCTGCGGCCATTGCTGCTGCTTCTGTCGCACGAACCATTTCCAGAGCCAGGTTTCTGTCAGGTGCAGGCATTATAAACTCCTCCGTATTTTTATTTTGAAGTTCCGGCGTCTGTCAGTTCGGGAAAACGCGCGAAAACTTCGTCTATGTGCTTAAGATAATACTCCAAATCAAACAAACTTTCCAGTTCGGAACGCTTCATCTTTGTAATACGCGGATCTTTGCTCAGCAGTTCCAGAAGCGGGATTTTTTCGTTCCAGCAGCGCATCGCGTTGTCCTGCGCGATAGCATATGCCTCTTCCCTGCTGATGCCTTCATTCTCCACAAGAGCTATCAGCACGCGTCCGGAAAAGAGCAGTCCCTTTGTTATGTCTATATCGGCAAGCATCTTATCCGTATCGACATTAAGGCCTTTGATTATCTGTATCATCTTTTTTGTCATGTAATGAGCCAGACTGAATGCATCGGGCCACATTACGCGCTCCACCGACGAATGGCTGATGTCACGCTCATGCCAAAGAGCGATATTCTCAAGCGCGGGGACTGCAAATCCTCTCAGAAGCCTCGACATTCCGCAGACTCTTTCGCAGAGTATCGGATTCTTTTTATGAGGCATCGCTGAAGAGCCCTTCTGCCCTTTTTTAAAGGGCTCGAGCGCTTCCAGCACCTCTGTGCGCTGCAGATGGCGTATCTCAAGCGCCAGACGCTCCAGTGTTCCTCC
>JAEEYY010000044.1 GCA_016288355.1 Synergistes sp. | reverse complement strand
CCCTGGGCTACTTCTTGCGGCGGCGGACGATGAACTTATCCGACGGCTTACGCTTGCGCGTACGGTAACCCTTTGCCGGAGTACCCCACGGCGAAACAGGATGCTTGTGCGACTTGCTCTTTCCCTCGCCGCCGCCCATCGGGTGGTCGACAGGGTTCTGTATCATACCGCGTACATGCGGACGTATACCGAGCCAGCGTGTTCTTCCCGCTTTGCCTGAGATCACGTTCTCGTGCTCTTCATTGCCAACCTGTCCGACGGTCGCCATGCATTCAAGAAGAACGAGGCGGAGTTCGCCGGAGGGCATACGGACATAGGCGTATTTTCCCTCTTTTGCCATAAGCTGCGCCGCAGCGCCGGCCGCGCGGACGATAACTCCGCCGCGTCCCGGTTCGAGCTCTATATTGTGAATAACCGTACCGACAGGTATATCTCTGAGTTTAAGAGCATTGCCGGGACGGATGTCCGAACCTTCGCCGGAAACTATCGTGTCGCCTACACCGAGTCCGATAGGAGCGAGAATATATCTCTTCTCGCCGTCCTTATACGATATAAGGGCTATACGCGCCGAACGATTGGGATCGTACTCGATCGCCGCGACTTTGCCCGGTACGCCGGCCTTATCGCGCTTGAAATCGATAATGCGGTATTTGATTCTGCCGCGTCCGCCGCGATGTCTCGAGGTGATGCGGCCGTTGTTGTTGCGTCCCGCTGACTGTGAGAGTGATACTACCAGACTGCGTTCCGGCTTCGCCTTTGTGATCTCAGTGAAATCCGGCGTTGCCATCTGACGGCGGCTGGGCGTAGTGGGACGGTATTTTTTGATTCCCATCAGATACTTCCCCTTTCTGCCTAGGCGCTTGCGCCCTCAAAGAAAGCTATCTTTTCTCCCTTTGCGAGAGTTACGATCGCTTTCTTCCAGGAACGTGAACGACCCAAAAAGGCACCCATCCGCTTCGGTTTGGAACGGACCTGGATCGTATTTACCCTGACGACCTTGACTTTGAAAACTTCCTCGACCGCTTTGCGTATCTCTATTTTGTTGGCCTTCGGAAGCACTTCAAATGTATACTGCCCCAGTTCCATCTGACGGCTGGTTTTCTCCGTTATAATGGGGCGCACGATTATATCATAAGAAATAGCGTTCATTAGCCGAATACCTCCTCGAGCTTTTTAATCGCTTCCGGAGTTGCGATCAGCTGATCATGGTTAAGAAGGTCGTAGACATTGACGCTGTCGACATGCTGCACATATGCGCCGGGAATATTCGCAGCGGATTTTACCACGGCCATATTGGTCTCATGCAGGACGAGAAGCGGCTTCTTGCCGTTCTGTACCGCCTCAAGGAATGCGATCATGCTCTTCGTCTTGGGAGCATCTATGCCGAAATTCTCTACAACTATCATATTCTCCGCCTGCGCCTTCAGCGTAAGTGCGCTGCGCATCGCAAGACGGCGGACCTTCTTGTTGACCTTCTGATGATAGTCACGGGGATGCGGCCCATGTGCCACACCGCCGCCGACCCACAGCGGCGAGCGCGAGCTCCCTGCGCGGGCATGTCCCGTGTGCTTCTGTCTCCAGGGCTTTTTACCGCCGCCGCGGACATCTCCGCGGTCTTTTGTGTTGTGGGTGCCAACACGGCAGTTAGCCAGATGCGCGACCACGACCTGGTGCATGGCCGGCACGTGGACCGGGGCTCCGAAGACGGCATCGGACAGAGTGATATCCCCGATGACCTCGCCTTTAAAATTTACTTCTTTTACTACAGGCATCGCCTTCTGCCTCCCTACTGCGCTGTTTTGCGAATCATCACAAGGCCGTCTTTCGCGCCGGGAACAGGTCCTGCTATAAGTATCAGGTTGTTCTCTTCGTCAACGCCGAATACCTTAAGGTTCTTCGTCGTAACGCGTTCGCTGCCCATGTGACCAGCCATTTTCCGGCCCTTCATTACGCGGCCGGGATAGCTGCTGCATCCGATCGAACCGGGGTGGCGGTGCGTTACCGAATGTCCGTGGCTTGCCGGCGTGCCGCCGAAGCCGTGGCGCTTCAATACGCCCGCATATCCCTTACCTTTGCTGACGCCTGTGACGTCAACGATCTCGCCATTCTGGAACAGAGAAACGGTGATCTCCTGTCCCACCTGGTAGCCCGACGTGTCATCCACGCGGAACTCCCTCAGCCAGCGCCTGGGTGCAACTTCTTTCTTTTCGAAGTAGCCCTTCATCGGCTTTGTAACCTTTGCGGGCTTTACTTCTCCGAGACCGAGCTGAACTGCGCTGTAGCTGTTCTTTTCAGGTGTCCGGATTTCAACGATCGTGCACGGACCCGCTTCAATAACTGTCACGGGAACCGCTTTGCCGTTTTCGTCGAAGACCTGGGTCATCCCTACCTTACGGCCCAGAATCCCCATACTCATTACGTTTCACTCCTTTTTCTGTTTATGACCCTTACAGTTTTATCTGTATATCCACTCCGGAAGGCAGGTTGAGCTCCATAAGAGCCTCCATTGTCTTCTGAGTCGGGTCAATTATATCTATCAGACGCTTGTGCGTCCTTATCTCATACTGGTCGCGGGCATCCTTGTCCACATGCGGCGATGTGAGGACGCAGTAGCGGTTGACCTCTGTCGGAAGCGGCACAGGCCCGGATACTTTAGCTCCTGTACGCTGAGCCGTCTTGGCGATCTCTGTGGCGGAATCGTCAAGCACGCGATGGTCAAAGGCCTTAAGTTTTATACGAATCTTCTTTGCCAAAATATTCCCCTCCTGGGGCTACTCTATTATCTGGGTAACGACGCCGGCTCCGACAGTGCGGCCGCCTTCGCGGACTGCGAAGCGAAGACCTTCCTGCATCGCTATCGGCGCGATGAGCGTTACTTCGAATGTGCTGTTGTCTCCCGGCATGACCATTTCCACGCCTTCCGCAAGCTTGATCTCTCCGGTGATGTCTGTCGTGCGGAAGTAGAACTGCGGCTTGTAGCCGCTGAAGAACGGCGTATGGCGGCCGCCCTCTTCCTTCTTAAGGACGTAGACCTCGCCCTTGAAGTGCGTATGCGGATGGATGCTTCCCGGCTTCGCCAGGACCTGGCCGCGCTCAACGTCTTCCTTGCCTACGCCGCGAAGAAGGATGCCCACGTTGTCTCCCGCTTCCGCGTCGTCGAGGATCTTGCGGAACATCTCAAGGCTCGTCGCGACTGTCTTGCGCGTGTCTCTCAGTCCTACGATCTCGACTTCGTCGCCCGGCTTGATTATGCCTTTTTCAACTCTTCCGGTCACGACCGTGCCGCGGCCCGTGATCGTGAAGACGTCTTCGATCGGCATAAGGAACGGGAAGTCCACTTCGCGCTCAGGCGCCGGAATGTACTCGTCGCACGCCTTCATCAGTTCCATGATCTTGTCTGTCCACTCGTTGTCCTCGTCGGACTCGAGGGCTTTCAGCGCGCTGCCGCGGATGATGGGGATGTCGTCTCCCGGGAACTCGTATTTGTTAAGAAGGTCTCTGATCTCCATCTCTACGAGGTCCAGAAGCTCGGGGTCGTCTACCATGTCGCATTTGTTCATGAAGACTACCAGCGCGGGAACGTTGACCTGACGCGCAAGAAGAACGTGCTCGCGGGTCTGCGCCATCGGGCCGTCTGTCGCTGCGACGAGGAGGATCGCTCCGTCCATCTGCGCGGCGCCGGTGATCATGTTCTTAATGTAGTCGGCGTGCCCCGGGCAGTCGATGTGCGCATAGTGGCGCGCTTCCGTCTGGTATTCTACGTGCGCGATGTTGATGGTGATGCCGCGCTCTCTCTCTTCAGGCGCCTTGTCGATCATGTCGAACGGCGTGAAGTCAGCTCCGCCGTGGCGGGCCAGTGTCTTGGTGATCGCAGCTGTCAGCGTCGTCTTACCGTGGTCGATATGTCCGATCGTACCGATGTTCAGATGCGGTTTGCTGCGTACGTATTTCTCTTTTGCCATGCTTAAGTTCCTCCTTGTTTTTTGCTCCGGTGTTTCTTATGCCCCGCCGGTGGGCTGAGTTACTGTCTTAAGGCACATCAAAAAAGACCCGGTGAGCCGGATCTTCAGAGATATGTAGACGGATTATAGCGTATTAACCTTTGATTTGCAATAGCAAATGTGCAAAAGCCGCAATTATACACAAAAGGCACGATTATCGGGGGCAAGCCGCGCACAGCCGCTATATAATAGTATAACAGCGGATCTGCGGAAACGGGGGAAAGGGAATGAGATACTTTGCCGAATACTCTTTTGACGGCGTAGGCAGGCTTTTGCTGGGAGAGGAAGATGGCCGCATCACCGATCTTCATTTTGAAAAGAGCGGGACGCGCCCGCGTGCCCCGCTCACGATAAAAGAGACGGAAGTGCTTGCGGAAGCGAGGCGTCAGCTTGAAGAGTATCTGCGCGGAGAGCGCAGGCAGTTTTCGCTGCCGCTTGCGCTGCACGGCACTCCCTTTCAGCTGCGCTGCTGGGAGGCGCTCCGCGCCGTCCCCTACGGGAAGACCGCGACATACGGCGATATAGCGCGGGCCGCGGGTTCCCCCAAAGCGTTCCGCGCCGCGGGGATGGCCAACAACAGAAATCCCGTCGCGATAATAGTTCCCTGCCACAGGATAATAGGCGCCGACGGCAGTCTTACCGGTTTCGGCGGAGGTCTTGAGATAAAGGCGTTTCTTCTTGCGCTGGAAGCTAAGTACAGCCGTGGTCAGGCATAGCGCCGCAGCAGTGTGGGCAACTTTTGCCCGGTATTTATAATAAAGGAATCATTCCTGACGGAGCGCGGGAAATAGTATAATGTAACGGCAGCGCAGCGCCCGGATGCAGGAAAAGGCTGACTGTTTTTGCCAGATATCACCGGAACGGCAAAAATATTCTTTACGCCTTTCGGACGGACGCGCGGCGCATCTGACGCGCGCAGCCGGCGCACGGAGGGGGCGTGCTTATATGAACAAAACGGGCAAATGGATCCTTTGGGCGCTTGCCGCGGCCTTTTTTCTCGGGCTGCTGCCTACGATCGTCGACGGGTTCAGGGAATTTTTCATACTCACTGAGGAAGGCTTCGGCGTTACGCAGAGTTTTGTGCGCTCTGTGGAGGATGCCGCGGGATTCCTCAAGAGCTATATGTGGCATATCATCATCATTTATTCGCTCTTTATCGCTTTCAT
>JAEEYY010000043.1 GCA_016288355.1 Synergistes sp. | reverse complement strand
GGAGGCTGCGGTCCTTGCGCTCAGGATGAGCAGCGGCATATGCGCAGATGACTTTGTCAAAAAATACGGAGCGGAGAATTACCGCTCGATATCCGCTGCCGTGGAAAGTTTTCCGCGGGAGCTGTACGAGAGGGACGGCCGCGGCATAAGGCTTACGAATAAAGGCATGCGCGTCGCTAACCTTATCTGGGCCGAAATAATTTAATGTTAAAAAGCATTTATTTTAATATATAATTGAAAAATTAAATCGTACGGGAGGATTTCACTTGGACATTAAGCTGCAGCAGATAATGAAACAGATTCCTTCCATGGACAGGCTTCTCTCTCTGCCGTGGGTGGCAGAATATGAAAAAAGAATAGGACGGGAGACGATAAAATCACTGATCACCCGCCTGCTTGCAGATCAGCGCGAAAAGATCAAAAAAGATCCCGATACCGCTTTTGACGCGGATACGATAGCCGAGGACGCGCGCAGGCTGATAAAGAAAAGATCATCCCCGTCGCTCGCTCCTGTCGTAAACGCGACCGGGGTCGTGATACACACCAATCTGGGGCGCTCGCTGCTGGCAAAGGAAGCTATAGACGCGATAACAGCCGCCGCGGGCTCTTACTGCACTCTTGAATATTCACTCGAAGAAGGCGCAAGGGGACACCGCAACGACCATGTCGAATGGCTGCTCAAAAGGCTCACCGGAGCCGAAGCCGCGCTTGTCGTAAACAACAACGCTGCCGCGGTGATTCTTGCTCTCACCGCGCTTGCCAAAGACAGGGAATCCATCATCTCGCGCGGCGAGCTGGTAGAGATAGGCGGCTCTTTCCGCATACCGGAGATAATGGCCCTTTCCGGCACAAAAATGATAGATGTGGGCACCACCAACAGGACTTACCTGAAGGACTACGAAAACGCGATAACGGACGAATGCGCGGTACTTTTAAAGGTGCACCCCTCCAACTACCGCATAACAGGCTTCCACTCCGCCGCGACAAGAGAGGAGCTCGCAGCGCTTGCACATTCGCGCGGGCTGGTTCTGATGGAAGATCTGGGCAGCGGCATGCTGATCGATATGTCGCAGGCGGGGCTCTCCGGCGAAAACGACCCTACCGTGGCTCAGTCACTGAGATCAGGATGCGATATAGTCACATTCTCCGGAGATAAACTGCTTGGCGGCCCCCAGATAGGGGTCATAGCCGGCAGAAAGGATATTATCGACAAACTGAAGAAACATCAGCTGCTGCGCGCGCTGCGCGTCGATAAGATGACCCTCGCGGCCTTTGAAGCCACACTGCGTCTCTATCTGCGCGGCGAAGAAAACGCGGTGCCCACAGTTGAGATGATATTCAGAAAAAAGGAAGAACTGCTGCCTGAGGCAAGACGTCTTGCGCGAAAGCTGAAAGCACTGATGAAAAAAACAAAAGTGCAGCGCTATTTCGTCGATGTGGTCCCTACCACAGACACCGTAGGCGGCGGAAGCTTCCCGCAGTCGGAGCTGCCCGGATATGCCGTAGCGCTCAGCCTGCCAGAACTCGGAAACTCCGGCAGGCTTGCGGAGAGGCTGCGCATGTCCTCCGCACACGTTATTGCCGGGGCCTCGGACGACAGAGTCCTCTTCCACGTAAGGACGCTGCGCGAAAAAGACGGCGAGCGGATATCCGCCGCGCTTGCAGAGATACTCGGCATAGGAAAAGAGAACTGCTGCGATGCATGACGAATATCCTTTCGTAATAGGCACATCCGGACATATCGATCACGGGAAGACAGCGCTGGTGCGCGCTCTTACCGGCGTGGACTGCGACCGTCTCGCCGAAGAGAAAGAGCGCGGCATGACGATAGAGCTTGGCTTCGCGCCGCTTGAGCTGCCGTCGGGCATCACGGTAAGCATCATTGACGTTCCCGGACATGAAAAATTCATCAGGCAGATGGTGGCGGGGGCTGCCGGCATAGACGCGGTAATGCTGGTTGTGGCGGCGGACGACGGCGTTATGCCTCAGACTCGCGAGCACATAGCTATCCTCTCTCTTCTCGGGATAAAAAACGGGCTCACGGTAATAAACAAGACAGACCTGGTCGATGAAGATATGCTGGAGCTCGCGACAGACGACGTTAAAAATATCTTGCACGGCACGTTCCTCGAAGACAAGCCGGTCATACCGGTGTCCGCTTTGACAGGAGCAGGAATAGCCGAGCTTAAAAACGAACTTCAGAAGATGACTGAAAAGGCGAAGCCGCGCGACAGAAAAGGGCCGTTTTTCATGCCTGTGGACAGAGCATTCCACGTATCCGGCTTCGGTACCACCGTCACCGGAACAGCAATAAAAGGAGAGGTGCATGAAGGGGACGAAGTGGAGATACTGCCGCAGAAAGTCCTGTCAAAAGTACGTTCTCTGCAGGTACACGGGGAATCTGTAGGGCAGGCTTCGGCCGGGCAGCGCGTAGCTGCAAATCTGGCCGGCATTCCGCTGGACGGCATAAAAAGAGGTGACGTGATAGCGGCAAAGGGGCGTTTTACCTCATCAAACTGCATAAACGTTTCGGTAAAGGTGCTTCCCGACGCAAAACCGATAAAGCACTGGCAGCGCATGAGGCTGCATGTAGGCACATCGGACAGCGTAGCGAGACTCTCGCTTATCGACCGCACCGTTCTGAAGCCGGGAGACAGCGCGAATGCGCAGCTGATAACGGAAACGCCTGTGGCGACGCATATCGGCGCTAATTTCATCCTGCGAAACTACAGTCCTCTTGTTACGACGGCAGGGGGCGTCGTGCTCTCTGCCGAAGGAGAAAGACCGAAAAACAAACATGCGCAAAAGGCGCTCTCCGAATACCTGAAAAGACTGGAAAACGACGCCTCGCTTAAGGAAAGGATAGCCGCGCTTGCCGACTATAAAGGAGAGATAACGGTGCAGGACGCGGCGGAGGCCAACGAAGCGACGCCTCTTGAGCTGATGCGGGCAGCTTCACCTTCCGAGGCACGCGGGGAGATCTTTATAGTCAGAGACGGCAGCGCTGTGATACTCTCAAGATCAAGATACGCATTTCTTGAGCAAAAGCTTTCCGGAGTCCTTTCCTCATTCCATGCGGAACACCCCGAAAGGATGGGGCTGTCCGCCGAAGAGTGCGCAAGGGCGCTTGGCATATCAGATGTAAAATTCGCCAGGGGGCTGCTGCAGCTCTTCGACAAACAGGGCGCCATAGTGTATAAAGACGAGCGCGTGCGTCTTGCCGGATTTGAACCCTTCAACGAGGACGAGATTGCCGCAGCGGCAGAAGCGATAAAAAAATTAGCGCTGAAAGCCGGCGCCAGTATGCCTACGATAGAAGAAGCCAAGAACGCAGCCGGCATCACGGACGAAACGATGCAGCGCGTGATCTCCTCGCTCAGGGAGAAAAAGGAGATAGCCCTTATCAGCGGCACTTTTATCTGCCTTAAAGAAGTCGAGATGGATTTCAGGAAAAAACTTGAAGAAATATCAGGTGATCTTACATTGGCGGCTATAAGAGACGCTACCGGATGCAGCAGGAAGTATATGCTGCCGATGCTGGAATATTTAGATGGCATCGGGGTTACAAGAAGAGTCGGGGATAAACGGATAATTACAAAAAGGTAAAAATTTTCAAAAATTAACATAACTGCCGGTATATAAACCAGATTTGCATTTCTGCCGATTTTGATGTACAATATATCAATGACCGGCGGAGGTGGTAGGTATGGCGATGTCTATAGAAGCTATAAGAGAGACTGTAGCCCAGCATAAGGGCGCCAAGATCTCCTACCGTGCAGCCAACGGCCGGCGTAAGATAGAAGAACGCACCGGGATAATAAAAGAGACTTATCCAAGTCTTTTTACAGTCTTTATAGAATCGCAGCAAAGCATAATCTCATTCAGCTACACCGATCTGCTTACAAAAGAAGTAGAGCTGCAGCTTGAGCCGAGCGGAAAGAGCATTTTCTAACGAAAAACAGATGCCCCGGCGCAGGCCGGGGCTCTTTTTTACCTGAAACGCATAAAAGGAGAAAAATGAGCATCGTCCTGCCTTGTCCCGTAAAAATAAACCTGACGCTGCGCATCTTATCCAAAAGGGCAGACGGATATCATAATTTGTATTCATTATTCTGGAAAAAATATTCCAAAGAAAGGTTGACAATTTCTGCAACTTGCGCTGAAATTATAGGTGATTTTTTGGAAGTCCGCGGGCTTGAGGTGAAAGGAGAGAATTTGGTCACCAAAGCCCTTTTTGCGGCAAGACTCAGCGGCGCTGATATACCAGCGCTTGCAATGAAGCTTGATAAAAAATACCCGGCCGGCAGCGGCATCGGCGCCGGGAGCGGAAATGCGGCCGCGCTTCTTTCGTGGCTCACCGACAATTTCGCTCTTTCGATATCGCCGCAGGAAACAGGAAGGCTTGGAGCGGACGTTGTATTTCTGACCCGGAAATACGAAATGGCAGAAGCGTCCGGCATAGGAGAGATCCTTACGCCGTATTTGCAGGTCCCGCGCATGAGCTGGCTTCTGGTCTTCCCGTCATGGGCTTCCGATACAAAGGAAGCGTACGCGGCCCTGGACGAGATGCGGGAAAACGGAAATACGCCGCTTACCCGAGACCAGGCGGCAGCTGAAGCAAAAAACTGCGCTGAGACCTTATACAGGGGCGGGCGGACCGGTCTTCTGCCCAATGATTTTTACCCCGTGCTTGCCGAAAAGCATCATGAGTACGGCACAGCCGGGCATATCGCCGAAGAAAGCGGGGCTCTTGGCTGGGGGCTCTGCGGGAGCGGAAGCGCATTTTTCGCGCTCTACGCCGACGGCGGAAAAGCTCTTCGTACTGCCGGGGAGCGCTTTACACGTGAAAACTGGGTAATAAAAACAGACTGCTTGGAGTGATAGCAATGAGAGGCCAAAGAACAGAAAGATTAGTCAGATTAGCAGCGAAATTTATGCTTTCTCCTTCAAAACTCATATCTCTTACCGATCTCGCAAATAAATTCAACGTGTCTAAGACCGTTATCAGCGACGACGTTGAAGTTATAAATTCCGCAATGGAAGATGAGGGCTTCGGGCAGATGCAGGTCGACCGCGGAAGAAGCGGCGGCGCGCGTTTCATACCTTTATGCACACCACAGTACAGGGAGACGATACTGTCAGATATCGCGGCAAAGCTCTCAGATCCGGAAAGGTATCTGCCGGGAGATCTTATATATTACAGCGACCTTATATTCAACCCGGAAACTGCGCTGACTCTGGGCTACTGCATGGCGTCGCTTTTCACCGAAACGGAACCTGACATAGTAATAACGTCGGAGGTAAAGGGCATACCGATCGCGATGTTTACCGCGTATGCTTTGGGCGTTCCTCTTGCGGTATGCCGCTTCCGCAACCGCCCGAGCGACGGGGCGGCCGTAGGCGTGCACTACCCCACCGCAAACGGAGACGTCAAAACGATGTATATAGGAACACGCCAGCTTCAGCACGGTTCGCGGGTCCTGATAATCGACGATTTCATGCGCGGCGGAAGCACCGCATCCGGCATGCTGATGATGGCCAGGCAGTTCGAGGCGGAAATTGCCGGCATCGGGGTCTTCATAGCCTATGACGAGCCAAAGGAAAAATCAGTGCCGTCATATCATTCTCTGCTTACGCTGCACCACAACCAGGAAGGCAGAAACAGACTCACTGTCACCAGGCATTAACTGGGAGCAGAGCCGGCAAGGGCTTTTGCAGCAATATTAGAAGAGATAAAAAAGCCGCGGATATACCGCGGCTTTTTTATGCTAAGGGCAGTCCTGCTTATTTAATTATAACTACCTTCATTCCCACTGTTACATACTCTTTTTTCAGTCTGTCGACGTCTTTATTGAGGAGCCGTATGCAGCCTTCCGTGACGTCGTGTCCTATCGAGGAAGGGTCATGCGTGCCATGGATGCCTATCCCCTTCCAGCCTGTCTTCAGCCTGATGAACCAGGGGCCGTAGGCTCCCGCTATCACGCCCTTGCCGTCGTGGAAATCGTGTGACCAGCCTGACGCGTTCTGTATCTGTTCAACGCTGAAAGCACCCTCCGGAGTACGACAGTCCCCGCTCTTCTGCTTGTTGCCGGAAACTCTCCCCGTAGCCACAGGGAATTTTTCGACCGTTTTATCGCCCCGCATTACATAAAGCATATGTTCGCTCTTGTGTATATTGAGCCAGAGCGGCGCCTCTGAAGAGGCCGCATGAGGAAAAGTCAAAAACAGCAGCAGCGCGGATAAAAAAAGATAAAAAGTCTTCATACGCATCTTCCTCCTGACCCCGTGAAGCCTGAAAGCACCGTTTGCCGCAGCGCAGGGCGCGATATGCAGACAGTTTTTTCGCAAAAGATCATTTACTGTTGAACATCTGCCGCTTATCGTCGACAAATCGGCTCTCTACGTGCTATAGTAAACCATATATTTTTTATATCCGCAACGATTCCTGCGCTGCGGACAGGTGTTTTGTACCGGACGAAACAGGAGGCGTCCTGCCCCCTGTTGCAGGCTGTAAAAAGTTACAATAATCATTAAAGGAGTTGGCTGATGTGGTTGCAGTAATTATTGTCGTTGCGATTATCGCAGTTATCGGTCTCTGGCTTATGTCTACCTATAACAGGCTGGTTAAGCTCAAGAATCTTACGGCCGAAGCATGGAGCGGCATAGACGTCCAGCTCAAGAGAAGGTTCGACCTGATCCCCAATCTGGTAGAGACCGTAAAGGGCTATGCGTCGCATGAGAGGGAGACCTTCCAGAAGGTAACAGAAGC
>JAEEYY010000042.1 GCA_016288355.1 Synergistes sp. | reverse complement strand
TCTGACTTAACGTCTCCTGAAGCAAGTCTTCCCTTCTTGCTATCATTATAACCGAAGCGCCAAGTCTAGCGGCGTGCAGAGCCGTTTCTTTCCCTATGCCGGACGACGCTCCAGTTACCAGAATTCTTTTCCCGCTCAAATCCATAGGGTTAATCATTAGTCATAGTTCTCCCCTTCGCTGCGATTTTTCATCTGCTGATATTTAACAGGCCACTTATCAGTGTGTCAGATATACCTTTGCCGGATTTCCCATCACCGTTACATTTGCGGGGACATTGCGCAAGACAATGCTCCCTGGAGCAACGACTGCGTTCTCTCCGACGCTTTTGCGCTCGAGGATAAAGCTCTTCGCGCCTATAGAAGCACAGGCGCCTATTTTAACGTGTCCCGAGATGTCACAGCGCGGCATAATGGAGACAAAATCCCCGACCTCTGCGTCATGACCTATTGCTGACGTCCCATTTACAAAGACACATTTGCCTATTTTCACATTTACTGTAACAATACAATAACTGTGTATTATTGTCCCGGGAGCAACTTCTATATCCGGCGATACATTACAGGTAGGATGGATTATCGAAGGAAAAGAAAGATATTCGAGCTGTTCAAGCTCCTCAAAACAGCTGCGTCTGCCATGAGGCTCTCCGATAGCCACTATTACGCCCGGCCTTTCTTCTTTGGCTCTGCCATAGAAATACTCTTTCGGGAACACCGGCAGCCCGGAAACTTTTTTTGGTGTGCATTCGATATATTTATCGTCTACCACAAAAGCTCTTACGTTGTACTGCGAACGGAGGATCTCGTTTGAATTGATCATCCACAGCGTTTCTCTGGCCAGTCCTCCCGCTCCGTATATGACGATATCCCTGCTCATTTCTTAGCGGGCCTTCTTTCTGTTATCAACAGGTATTTAGGCTGAAGGCTGCTTAAGTATTCCTCTTTGCGGCGCTCGGAGGCGCCGCGTTCTTCGCGGCGTTCAGCGATTCTACGCTTCTCTTTGCGTATCTCAGCGGCTCTGAGCTCCCTTTCACGGCTCTCGGCGACCAGGCGCAGCCACTCCTCTCTGCGTTTCTTTTTATCTTCTCTTTCTTTCTGGTCTTCTTTTTCACGTGTTTCAAGCCAATTATATATCTGCAAAAGCTCTTCAACGATGATGCTTTCCTGCTCTTGCGCTTCCTCCTCCGCACGCACCGCTTTCTGCTTTTCTTCGTCTAAGGCAAGATATTCTTCTATCGACGCTTCCTCTTCCCTGTCAAACTCTTCCATCGCGGCATAGGCTTCGTCCTTTGTATAGCGTCCGTCGGAATAACCAAAGACAACTTCCCATCTCTTAGCGTTGCCATCTACAGAGTAGAAGTTCCTGATCCACGGGTTAGGGAATGATCTTTTTACCGGAGCGATGACATCTTCATACTTTGCTCCGTGAAGCTCATTTATGTCGTGTATCTCAAAGCCCTTGCTCTTGAAGAATGAGAAGAGTGGATTTTGATTCGAGAGATAGAGTTTCTTCCCCATATAAAGGAGCGGTATTATATTGCCAAGGGCGTTCTGCCTTGGGGCACCAAGAATTGACACATCCACCGCCCCTAAGAACTCATAATACCTGCGCAGAGGCATCAGGTCTTTTAACTGCCTTATCTTCTCAGGGGGAAACAGCCCGTATGCAAGATGCATAATTTCATCTTTGTAGTTCGCTTGTTGGTCACCATAATCATTGCCGTAACACATGGGCATGGTTATCAGGATGTTCTTTGATTTATGAGGTTCGAGCATAGAGAGCGCTATTGCGTGATTGTTAAATGGATAGGCGTTATGCCCGATTTGTATAGAAACCTTCCTGTCCGGTCTGGTGAACGCACCGGGGTGTTTTTCGGCTATCTCGGCTCTCTTGGCAAGAATCTCATCCCATTGGGAAAAAGAGACTTCGCTAAAGCCTATTGGTGCGCAAAAGAGAGTTTTCTCTCCGCCAAAAATCCTTCTGAATACAGCGACGTCGGTGGGAAACACGACCACAGAAGTACGGCAGCTCTCTCTTATCTTATCTTCCATGTGGTTTATGATTTTATTTATAAACCTGTTCCCTTTGGTCCTGTGATAGTTGTAAAGGTCAACTCCCCATATCACCCAGATGCCCTTTTGTTCAAGTTCTTTTCTGTTGAAATACATGAGCGTGAGCCATTTTAAAGAGAAAGTAAAACCATGCACCACGATGTTTTTTGCCTGTTTCATCGTCCGCACAGCGCCCAGCAACTTTCTTATTTTACCGCGGCCTAAGTCTTTCCAGTCGATAATATTTGGGAACAGGGCGGTAAAGCCATCTTCACCAGTGGCTGTTGTCCGACAGAGAATCCAGTGTTCAGATGGCGTGAAGTAGTTATTCAGCATCATGATGAAGCCCTTCATCATTCTGGCCGAGGGCGGGGCGATGTGCAGATATCTGTACTTATATTCCATAAAAGAAAACAGCCTCCTATATCAAATTATCGCTCTTTTCGACCAGAGAGCGCAGATACTGTCCGTAATAAGACGCTTTCAAATCCTTGGCAAGCTTCAGCAGCTGCTCAGAATCTATAAATCCTTTGCGCCAGGCGATCTCTTCAATACAGGAGATGTAAAATCCCTGGCGCGACTGCACAGTTTCGACGAACTGCGACGCTTTCAGCATCCCTTTAGGAGTCCCTGTGTCGAGCCACGCCGTGCCGCGGCCAAGCAGCTCGACATAGAGTTCTCCCAGCTCAAGATAAGCGCTGTTGACCGCAGTTATCTCGATCTCGCCGCGTGCGGAGGGTTTAACGGTCTTTGCTATATCTATGACCCTGTTGTCATAGAAATAAAGCCCCGGTATCGCGTAGTTTGATTTAGGATTTTTCGGTTTTTCCTCAAGAGAGAGGACCTTGCCGCCTTCACCGAACTCCACGACACCGAACGCCCTCGGGTCCCTGACCGGATAGCCGAATATCGTGGCTCCTTTTTCCCGGGCAGATACTTTGCGCAGGATATTTGACATGTTCGTGCCGTAGAAAACATTGTCGCCAAGCACGAGCGCGACGTTGTCCGTCCCTATGAATTCCTCGCCGACAATAAAAGCGTCCGCAAGTCCTCTCGGCGTCTGCTGCACCTTGTAGGTGAAGTTTACTCCGATCCGGCTGCCGTCCCCAAGGAGTTTCTCATAAGAGGCAATATCTTCGGGGGTAGAAATTATAAGAATATCTTTTATCTCAGCCAGAAGAAGCATGGAGAGCGGATAGTAGATAAGCGGTTTATCAAAGATAGGCAGCAGCTGCTTTGATATAGCCCTGGTAATAGGGTAAAGCCTTGTTCCTTTTCCGCCTGCAAGTATGATCCCCTTCATGAAAATGCCCCCAGTCACTCAGATATCATCTGTTTGTAATTATAGCGCATATCCTGTCGATATCGTCCGCGGCAAGAGAGGCGTACAGCGGCAGCGTCAGGATGTTTTCCGATATATGTTTTGCAACTGGCGTTCCTTCCTGCTTTGAAGCGATATCTCTGTAGCAGCTGAATTCGTTTGTCGGCGGGAAGAAATATTTTCTTGCATATATATTGTGTTCCGCGAGCTTTCCGGCGATCTCGTCTCTCGTCATCGAATATCCGTCAAAGAGGACCGGCATATAGGCATAGTTGCTCTCGACGTCCGAAAGAGGAACAGAGAGTTTTATTCCCTCAATGCCCGACAGGTTTGCGTAATAACGTTCGGCGTTCTTCTTTCTTTTGCTGACTTCATCCTTAAAATGACGGAGACTGCAAAGCCCCATCGCGGCCTGGAATTCGTTCATCTTGGCGTTGCCGGCAATATAGTCGGTAGTTTCCTGCGACGTCATGCCGAAGTTCTTCATAGCTTCAAGAGCCTCTTTTATCTCGGCAGAGTGCATAAAGGCGGCGCCGCCTTCTATCGAATGGAAGGCCTTCGTAGCGTGGAAGCTGCACATGGAGGCGTCTCCCCAGTTAAGCACGCTTCTGCCTCCGCGGAATACACCAAAGGCATGAGCAGCGTCATAGATGACTTTAAGCCCGTGCTTCGCGGCTATTTCCTCTATCTTTTCATCGTCGCATAAATTGCCGTAAACGTGCACCGGCACGATCGCGGAGGTCTCTTTTGTGATAAGCGCTTCGATCTTTGATACGTCGATCGTATAATTTTCTCTGTTTATATCACAGAAAACCGGTTTCAGTCCGTTTCTGGCGATCGCATGCGTCGTAGACACAAATGTAAAGGGTGTGGTAATGACCTCTCCCTTTAACTTATAGGCCGCAATTATATTCTCAAGAGCCTGGTGTCCGTTTACAAATAAAGATACATACCGGACGCCGGTATAATCGCAGAGCTTTCTTTCCAGCTCGCGGTGCTTCGCTCCCGAATTAGTCAGCCAGACGGTCTCCCACAGCTCTTTTATCTCATCTGTATACTCCTCGAAAGGAGGCATCGAAGAGCAGGTGACAAGTATCTTTTTCTCTTCCATGATCACAGCGTCCCGAGTCTCTGACACTGATATTTTCCGCTTATGATATCATCCACCCATTTTTTGTTTTCCAGATACCAGTTCACGGTCTTCCTTATGCCGCTGTCAAACGTTTCTTCCGGCTGCCAGCCGAGTTCACGCTTTATCTTTGATGCATCTATCGCATAGCGCCTGTCATGGCCCGGGCGGTCCTTTACGAATACTATCTGGTCTTCATAGCGGCCGTTCTGTTTTGGGGCGATCTCGTCGAGTATCGAGCATATGGTCCTGACTATCTCGATATTCTGTTTTTCACAGTTTCCGCCTACATTATATGTCTCTCCGGGGACGCCTTTGTCCATAACCGTGCAGAGTGCGCGGCAGTGATCTTCGACATAGAGCCAGTCGCGCACATTTCTGCCGTCGCCGTAGACCGGCAGTTCCCTGCCGGCAAGCGCATTATGGATAATGAGCGGTATCAGTTTTTCCGGGAACTGGCGCGGACCGTAGTTGTTCGAGCAGTTCGTGGTAAGCACAGGGAGCCCGAATGTGTGGAACCACGCGCGTACCAGGTGGTCCGACGAAGCTTTGGACGCGGAATATGGTGAATTTGGCGCATACGGCGTGTCTTCCGTAAAATAACCGCTTGCTCCGAGGCTTCCGTACACTTCGTCAGTGGATATATGCAGGAAACGAAATGCCTCTTTCTGTGTGCCTGAAAGGGTCTCGTAATACTTACGCGCAGCGGAGAGCATCGAAAAAGTACCCACTATGTTTGTGTTGATAAATTCACCGGGGCC
>JAEEYY010000041.1 GCA_016288355.1 Synergistes sp. | reverse complement strand
CTTCGAAAAGAAGAACGCGGCGTACCTGGGCCGGGGCGTGTGCTTCAACAAGTACACCGGCTCCCGAGGCAAGAGCGGCAGCAACGACGCCAACGCCCAGTACATGGGCAAGCTTCGGGCCATCATGGACGACAACGGCGTCTTCTTCCAGACGGCGGAACTGGGGAAGGTCGACCAGGGCGGCGGCGGCACCATCGCCTACATCTGCGCCCTCTACGGCATGAACGTCATCGATAGCGGCGTGGCGGTCCTTTCCATGCACGCCCCCTGGGAGATCATCTCCAAGGCGGACCTCTATGAAGCCATGAAGGCCTATCACGCCTTCCTGCTGAACGCCTGACAGCTGACTTGCTCCTTCGTGCCCCCTTCCTCCGGGAAAGGGGCGTTTTTCCGTTCTTTTTCTTGTCTTTTCAGGAAGCAGCCTTTATAATGAGACCATATCCGATACATGAGATCATCCATAAGGGGGAGTCCATGACGATCAAAAAACAAACGGACGACATCCAGGTCCTGGGCGCATCCGAGAACAACCTAAAGCACATCGATGTGACCATACCCAAAGGCCAGCTGGTGGTCTTTGCGGGCGTGTCCGGCTCGGGTAAAACTTCACTCGCTTTCGATACCGTCGCCGTGGAATCGGAACGGGAATGGCAGCAGAGCTATCCGCTGTTCCTGCGGAACAAAATGCCCCATTACGACCGTCCGAAGGTGGATGAGATCAAAAATCTCACGCCCGCCATCGTGGTGGATCAGCACGCCATCGGCGCGACTTCCCGCTCCACCGTGGGAACGGCGGTGGACGTGGCACCGTTGATGCGCCTGCTCTTTTCCCGTGTCGGTGAACCCAGCGCGGGCGGCAGTATGGCGTATTCCTTCAATCATCCCGCCGGCGCCTGTCCGGACTGCACCGGCATAGGCGAGCAGATAGAGCTCATAAAAGAAAGCCTGTTCGATAAGGAAAAGAGCATTGCCGAGGGCGGGATACTCTTCAGTCAGTTCTCCTCGGGCTGGCAGACGGTCTATTATCAGAACAACCCCCTCATTGATCCGTACAAAAAGCTGAAGGATTTCACGCCTGAGGAATGGAAGGTGCTGGAATACGGCCCCGATGAACCGCTCATGGTGGAGTTCAAGTGCAACAACGCCGGGCGCATGGATTACCTGCCGTACGAGGGCGTGTATCCGCGCTTCGAGCGTGTGTATATGAAGCGCGATATCACCAAGTTGAAGAAGAGCTTGCAGGACGAGATCATGACGCACGTCCGACACGGCTTCTGCAAGACCTGCGGCGGCTCCGGGTTGAACCCGAAAGCCCTTGCGTCGAAGATCAACGGTAAAAACATCGTGGACTGCATGGATATGACCGCCGCCGATCTTTTGCCGTTTCTCGAAACGATCGACGATCCGCGCGGCAGCTCGCTTGCGGGGCAGATCGCGGAATATTTGCGCCGCATGATCGACGTGGGGATCGGCTACCTTTCCCTGTCCCGGAAGACGGAGACCCTGTCCGGCGGCGAAGTCCAGCGATTGAAGATGGTGCGCAACCTGGGTGGCTATCTCAACAACATCACCTACATCTTCGACGAGCCGACAGCGGGGTTGCATCCTGCCGACGCGGAAAAGATCGGCCGCATGCTCTGTGCCTTGCGGGACAAGCACAACAACGTGCTGGTGGTGGAGCACAGCCGCCAGATGCTGGCCCTGGCCGATCATATCATCGAAATGGGCCCCGGCGCAGGCACGAGCGGCGGGAACATCGTGTTTGCGGGCGATCTTGCGGAGCTTGAAAAGGCGAACACTCCGACAGCGCAGATGTTCCAAAGGAGGATCGCGCTGAATCGGGAGCCGCTTCCCTGGACGAAAGGGTATGAGATCCGGGACGCCCATTGTCATAATCTGAAACATATCGACGTGACGATCCCCAAGGGCATCTTGACCGCCGTGACGGGCGTGGCGGGGAGCGGCAAAAGCTCGCTGATGCGCTATGAATTCCCGGCGCGTTATCCTGACGCCATCGTCATCGACCAGAAGCCCATCGGCACCTCCATCCGTTCCACCCCCGCCACCTATACCGGCGTGATGGATGAGATACGAAAAGAGTTTGCCAAGGCAAACGGCGTCGGCGTGAGCTGGTTTTCGTTCAACTCCGAGGGCGGCTGCCCGATCTGCAAAGGTACGGGACTGATCAGCTACGATATGGCGTTTGCCGAGCCGGTGACCGTCACCTGCGAGGAGTGCAGAGGCAGGCGGTACAATCCCACCGCGCTTTCGTATTGCTACAAGGGGTTGAACATCGAGGACGTGATGGGACTGACCATCGGGCAGGCCTATGAAATCTTTGACAATGTGAAGATCAGAAAGCTGCTGCAAAGCATGATCGACGTGGGGCTGGATTACCTTACCCTGGGCCAGCCCACCAGCACCCTGTCCGGGGGCGAGGTACAGCGGGTGAAGCTGGCCAGCGAGCTCTACAAGCAGGGGCAGGTCTACGTCCTGGACGAGCCCAGCATGGGCCTCCATGCCAAGGATATCGAAAAGCTGCTGTCGCTCCTGCGCAAGCTGGTGGCGGGCGGCAACACCGTGGTGATGATTGAGCATCGGCCGGAGCTGATCGCCCAGGCGGACTGGATCATCGACATGGGTCCCGACGGCGGCTCGGGCGGCGGCGAGATCGTGTTTGAAGGGACGCCGGAGGAGCTGATGCGTTGCAACGGCTCAAAAACAGCCGATCATCTGCGGATGCTGACAGAATAAATTGTCCGTTTGGGAAAAGAGAGGTATACTTACGGTATGAAGCTGACCATTTTATCCGACAACAATACCCTCATCGATAAGTACCTGCTGGGAGAGCCGGGCTTCTCCTGCCTTGTGGAGGCGGAGGGGAAGCGGTTTCTGCTGGACACGGGCTATTTCGGCGTCTTTGCAAAGAACGCTAAGACGCTGGGCATAAGCTGGCGGGATGTGGACGGGGTGGTCCTCTCCCACTGCCACGACGATCACACCAAAGGCCTCTCTGCCTTCTTCACCGAGGGACCTAAACCCCTGCTGGTGGCCCATCCGAGCCTGTTTCGGCGGGTGGTCTCCCGGGGGCTGTTCATCGGCTGCCCCTATCCGAGGGAGCAGGTGGAGCGGTATTTTGACCTCGTTCTGACGGCAGAGCCCCTGGCCCTGACGGAAAACCTCTACTATCTGGGGGCTATCCCCCGGCCCCGGACCCTTGACCAGGACCCGGCCCTGCGGGAGGGGGAGGACGGACCGGACCGGACCCCCGACGACACCGCCCTTGCCTATCGTGGCCGCGAGGGGGTCTATGTGATCACCGGCTGCTCTCACAGCGGCATCTGCAACATCGTGGAACAGGCGAAGAAGGTCACCGGCCAGAGCCGGGTCATGGGCGTCATCGGGGGCTTCCACCTGCGGCAGCTGGACGACCGGTCAAAGGCCGCCATCGACTATCTCAAGGGAGAGGACATCCCCTATCTCTACCCCTGCCACTGCACGGCTCTTTCCGTGAAGGTAGCCATGGGGAATGAAATGCACATCGAGGAAGTGGGGGCGGGCACCAGCCTGATTTGGGAATGAACGAGCAAAAGCAGCGGATATTCGACAAAATAGACAAAAACGCAGACGCCATCCTGGCCAGGAGCCGCCTCCTCTTCGACACGCCGGAGCTGGGGTATCGGGAGTTCGAGACGGGCCGGCTCATTCGGGGCTGGCTGGACGGCTGGGGCGTTCCCTATGAGACTGTGAGCTATACGGGCCTTATGGTGACCCTGGGCAGCGGCGAGCCCGTGGTGGCGGTGGCGGCGGACATGGATGGCCTGCCCAGAAAAGCCGACGGGGGCCGCATCCACTCCTGCGGCCACAGCCTTCAGACTTCGGCGGCCCTGGCTCTCATCGAAGCTTTGAAGGACGAGCCGTTGAACGGCACGGTGAAGGTGCTCTTCACCCCAGCGGAGGAGATGATCGACCTGGACTATCGGCAGGATCTGATCTGGCAGGGGCTGGTGAAGTATCCCTCCGGCAAGCAGGATATGATCGCCCGGGGCGTCTTTGACGGGGTGGACTGCGTCCTCTCCTGCCACGCCTCCGGGGAGCCCGATTGCCGGTTCGACGTGGGCTCCACGTTGAAGGGCTTCGTGATCCTCAGGGCTGTCTATCGGGGCCTGGGCGCTCATGCGGGGGCGGCCCCCTTCGCGGGGAAGAACGCCCTCCACGCCGCGCTGCTTGCCCAGACGGCCATCGCCTTTTTGAAGGACCGGTTCGATCCCGCGGACGGGGTGAACGTGCAGCCCGTGATCGCAGAGACGGCGGGGACGGTGAACATCGTGCCCGATCATGCTATCGTCGAGACCTATGTGCGGGCGCGGACGGAAAAGGCGCTGTTTGAGGCGGCGGACCTGATCGAAAATTGTCTCAAAAAGTGCGGCGAAGCCATGGACTTGGACACCGAGGTCACCCGCCGCCCGGGCTTTCTGCCCCTGAGCCAAAGCCATGAAATCAACGCCCTGGTGAAGGAGAACATGCTGCTCCTCTGCTGTGAACCCGATATTTTGGAGGATCTCGTCTCCGGCGCCTCCGGGGACGTGGGGGATCTGGGGAAGCTGTTGCCCACGGTCCAGTTCGGCTTCACCGGCGTCTCGGGTCGGTTCCACGGGGACGACTTTGCCGTGACGGATGAGGAGAACGCCTGCCTCTGCCCGCCCAAGATCCTGGCGGGGACGGTGCTGGACCTGTTCGAAGCGCCCGTTTCCGGCCGCGCGGACTTTGCACGGCGTAAGGCGGAATATCTTTCGGATTGGCTGGGGGAATAGGCTCCCAAACAAACAAGACCAGCGACTGAATGGCCGCCGGTCTCGCATATTTTGCCTTTATATCCGTTTCACGAACAGGCAACGGATGGCGTTGAGCACCGCCAGGATCATGACGCCCACGTCCGCGCCGATGGCCACCCACATGTTGGCGAGGCCCAGGGCGCTGAGCAGGAGACACACCGCTTTCACACCCAATGCGAACCAGATGTTCTCCTTCACGATCCTGAGACATTTGCGGGAGATGCCGATGGCCTGGGCGATCTTCAGCGGGTCGTCGTCCATGAGCACCACGTCCGCCGCCTCGATGGCCGCGTCGGACCCGAGGGCGCCCATGGCGACGCCGATGTCCGCCCGAGCCAGGACCGGCGCGTCGTTGATGCCGTCGCCCACGAAGGCGAGGCCCTTGCCCTCAGCAAGCAGCGCCTCCACCGCCGCCACCTTGTCCTGAGGCAGCAGCTCCGCCTTATAGTCGGTGATGCCCACCTCGCTGGCCACCTGCTCCGCCACGGTCTTCCTGTCGCCGGTGAGCATGATGGTCCGCTTCACGCCCATCCTTCTCAAGGCGTCCATGGCCTCCCGGGCGTGGTCCTTCAGCTCGTCCCGGATGACGATGTGGCCGGCATAGGCCCCGTCCACGGCCACATGGAGGAT